>JASJDR010000190.1 GCA_030065615.1 Xenococcus sp. MO_188.B8
GCTAGTTCCTGACTGACCTTAATTGCTCAAATCCTTATCTTCACTTGATTCTACCGTCTTTATTTCCCTAATGATTTTCTAAATGAGCGAACCGTGAGTCAGAAAATCCATCATGTAACTCGCCTGGTATACCATCTATCTCAACAGGTTTTGCCAAGAAGTTGTTCAACCAATCTACAAATGCTTGCTGATCTGTACCTAAAGAAGTTCCTCTAAATGCCAAAATTACGCTATCAGCAGTGTCCGCCACATAACATGCATCAATCTCTTTAGTTCCAGCTGTGAATGTTACAACAGAGTTTTTGATGAAACCGACATCTGGGGCTAAAGCAACTCCCTCAACACCACCAGGCTCATCAATTCCATAGGTGCATAAGCTAGCAGAGAGAATGCTACAAATTTTCATGTTAGTTTCCGCCATCGTATTTCATCCATTTTTGATGTTTTTACAACGAAACTTTAGGCAAAAACTATGAGAAATTTGTGAAGCAAGCTCAAAATTTGCAGCAAACTTACAATTAGTTCATCATTTGAGTAACTTTCTTCTCATCGGTACAAAACGAACTGGAATGGTTTTCTCTTTAATTATCCTATCCTCTGTTTTAGTCAGCACAACTATGTCCTGATACCAACTTCCCACAGGAATTACCATCTTTCCGTTAGTTGCTAACTGGTCGATTAACGGTTGAGGAATCTTTTCTGGTGCTGCAGTGACAATAATGGCATCATAAGGAGCATGTTCTGCCCAACCTTGATAGCCATCACCAGTTTTGACTTCAATGTTCTCGTAACCTAATTGACTAAGAGTTTGACGCGCTCTTTCTGCCAGTTCGGGAATAATTTCGATCGAATAAACTTGTTTCGCTATCTCTCCTAAGATTGCTGCTTGATATCCACAACCAGTACCGATTTCCAAAACTTTGGCATCTGGGGAAATCTCAGCAGTTTCACTCATGTAAGCAACGATGTAAGGTTGAGATATAGTCTGTTGATAACCAATGGGTAAAGGTCGATCGCTGTAAGCAAAATCCTTCCAAGGTGGCTCTACAAATTGATGACGAGGTACCTTAGACATAGCGGCTAAAACCCGTTTATCTTGAATGCCGCGATCGCGAATTTGGTACTCAACCATTTGCTGACGCTCTACCTCAAATTGCTCGATCCCAGAATTAGAATTTTCTCCCTGAATTCTAGATTCATTAGAGTTTACTTCCCCCGCACAACCAGGTAGACATAGGATTAAAATGCAACAATACAGTAATGCGATCGATACCAAACTAAAATTCATAGTTTTTCCTCCCTGACCAAGTTTCAACATTGAACGATGGGAGTTCTAATCAAACCTCTACTTGCATTAGGTTTTAGGTTCAATTTATGGACATTATTTAAGACGCTGGGGTTTTCAACCCAATTGCTCTAACAACTAGCACCTAAAACCTTCGGAGAGTAGCTAAGATAAATTTAACGGGCTTTGTCACTCGCCGACTCAGCCCGCTAAACTCTCACTTATTTGATTGACCAGGGTCTCCTCCCAACCTATTTTTAGTTTAACCGCTCTTATAGTTAGTCTTTTGCGCCTTTCATAGTCACCTCTTCCTAGAGCCTGGTTTGATCTTGCCTCTCTTCTTGAAGCGTTATCACTTTGCCTATGGCGAAGGTAGATTAACTTAAGGGCTCATCTATATAGTAACAAATTTTGACTGTTGCTGATGAGGCTAAAATCCTTAAGTTCTCAGTATTATTCAAAGATTACCTTAGATTATTATTAATCGACTCTATCCACTGTTGAAGAATTGGATTAACAATTTCTGGTGCTTCATCTTGAGGACAGTGACCTAAGCCTTCTAGAGGGATAAACTGATCTACTGTAGAACATTGTGCCAACTCTCTTCCCATAGCTACAGGTTCCCAAGGATCTTCGGTTCCCCATAATAAAATAGTTGGGCAACTCAGATCGGGCAATAAATATTCTGGTAGCGCCCCCTGAGAATAACGAGTAAAGGCGCAGAAAACATCTGCCGCACCTTGATCCATAGCAGGTGTCATCAAAATCTCAATTAATTCATCGGTAACAGCTTCAGGACTACCATAAGCTTTTAAGAGGATATTCTTCACCACTTGAGGTTTAGCTATTTGCTTAAAGAATAAATTACCGATCGCTCTATTGCCCAATAATTTTTGTATCAATGATGCGCCAACATTACGATACCAGGGAAGCTCCGCTCGTTTGCTATCATGCAGTAATCTCAGAGAACAGTTAATCGCCGCAACTCCTTGAACCATCTCTGGATAGTCCACCGCCGTTTGCATGATCACCACACAGCCAATAGAATTACCGATCAAAAAAGCAGGACTGCCGACTACATCGCGACAAAAATCGGCTACTAGCTGACTCCAAGTTTCAAAGGTATAGGCAATCTCTTCCCCTGGAGTTGGTTTTGCTGAACCGCCAAAACCAATTAAATCAATGGCATAACAACGATAATCTTGACCTAAAACAGGCAAATTTTTCCGCCAATGTCCCCAAGATGCACCAAAGCCATGGACCAAGACTACTGCAACACCATTGTCTCCACTTTGTTGATAGGTAATGGGAAAACCTTGCCAATTCCAAGTTTTGGCAGTTTTGTCTACAGCAAGCATAGAAGTCATAGAAATAAAGAATGAGGAACAAGTAACGAGTATGGAGAAGATATTAGCCCAAGCTCGCTTATTAGATTAATATTTACTTTTCTTAATAATAATTAATATATTGTCGTTTTTTCAATAATCCCGTTAGAGCAATTCCTGATTTACCTGATTGCAGCTAGCTACAACAAAGGTGGGCAAATACCCACCATAATGATTTTATTTCAGTTAAGAGCCAGTCCTTTGGGCGAAGCCTGCTAATCAAGATATCCCATTAAAGTTGCGACATCATCAATCTCGTTAGAAGCAACAGGACGGTTTCCCATTATTACTAAAGTGTCACTAACTTGTAAGCCACTCAAAGCAATTGGGCGATTCCCAGAAATAACCATAGTACTACTAATCTCCATACCGCTTTTGGTTACAGGACGAGCAGAACCCACAGATGAGTAAGTTTTTACGATGTCAAGGTGACTAGGTTCAATCGGTCTATTACCAGGTAATAGGGTTTTGGGTACGGATAAAGCTACGCTACCTGATTCTTGGGCATTCTCAACAGTCATCGGTTTTTCTCCTAGGGGTGAATAAAATTATGAAGTTAGGTTCTGGAAAATTAAATAAAGAATATGAATTGTATAGTTTCTTCTACTTTCTTCTCATTGTGACACTCTATAGTTTTTATAGCAAGATGACAAGTATTTGAATTTAATTTGGTTGGGTTAAATTCCGCTAATATGTACCACGATCTCTCTTTGGTGACTGCGTTGGCGATGTTCCCAAAGATAAATGCCTTGCCAAATGCCTAATACGAGCCTACTACCGGTGATCGGAATTTGTTCGGATGTCTGGGTTAGAGCTGAGCGAATATGAGCGGGCATATCATCAGGACCCTCGGCATTGTGAATATATGCCATCGAGTCTTCGGGAACTAATTTGGCAAAAAAGTTAGCTAAGTCTTCGAGAACATCAGGATCGGCATTTTCCTGGATCACTAAAGAAGCAGAAGTATGACGCACAAAGATAGTGCATAAACCTGTTTCAACGTCAGATTCAGCGACAATCCTTTCTATTTTTCTGGTTATGTTATGGAGCGATTTACCGACAGTTTGCAGGCGGAGAGCTTGTTGATAATGCTTCATCATGTTTCTTCCCTGATGCTTGATGTGGATTAGTTTTGTTTATCTTAGCTTTTGACCTGGCTGTCACCCTGTGAGCCAATACTTCTCGTTTAAGACTTTTTATTTTTTAGGAATAGCCATAGGGAGTTTGAGGAATAGGAAACGCGCACCGTTGGGGAATTTTTAACAACTTGTCCTTAAAATACCCAAAACCCAATAACCCCATAGCTTTACTTTGGGGTTATTGGCGATCATTTTATAGAGGGAGTATAACTATGTCTACTGATTTTCCAAATAGAGAGAGTATAACTATGTCTACTGATTCTTCAACCGAAGAGCTCAAAGTTGTAGCTTTTCCACTGTTTGATGAAGTTACTGCACTTGATTTTGTCGGTGCAACCCAAATTTTTGCGGAGGCACGGATACTTAATTCGAAGGAAAAATTCGAACGAATTTACAAACCAATTTGGGTTGCTCCAGAAATGCGTGAATATAAAACAACTGAAGGAGATCACCTAGTTTATCGACCCCATTACACCTTTGGACAGCGAGAACGTCCGAAAATTGATATTCTTTTTTTTCCTGGAGGTGATCCAGGAGAATATGATAAGCAGACTAAAGAAGGATATGGTTATATCCGTGCAATGTTAGATGATGACGATCCTAATGGCTACCAGCAATTTATTCGTAAAGTTGCCAAAGAGGAAGCAGAATGGTGTGGCTCGGTGTGTACTGGAGCTTTTGCGATCGCTGCCGCTGGCTTGTTTGATGATTGTGATGTGTCAACCTACTGGAGTGCGATTTCTGCTCTGGAAGAGTTTAAGAAAAAAAATTACCCGATTTGTATTCCTGAAGGCTATCCACGGGCAATTATTAATCCAGATAAAAAGCGCTTTAGTGGTGGCGGTGTTTCATCGGGAATGGATCTAGCTCTGGCACTAATTAAGCAGATTTCAGGTGAGAAGGCTGCTATGATAGCGCAGCTTAGAAGTCAATATTCACCCGATCCTGTTGTTCACTTTGGTTCTCCAGATGAAGCGACTGGTTATGCTCTCGCTCAGGATCTTGAGTCTCTTGAACTTTATCAGAAGGCAAAAAAAGCATCTCAAAAAATCTTATTTGACTGTACTGTGAATGCAATCAAGCGATTACCAGACTTTGGACGCCCAAGATCCTAATTAGTAACGAATTCAATTTACCCCAGATCTTTTACCTTCAGATATCCTGGGTATTTCGGTTTTTGATCAAAGCGATCGCACTTTTCGATTTCATGAAGGACCTATTTTTGCCAATATTGTCTTAGTTGATGAGATAAATCGGGCTTCTCCTCGAACGCAATCTGCCTTACTCGAAGCGATGGCAGAATCTCAAGTAAGTATTGATGGTCAAATCAGAAAACTCAAAGATCTTTTCTTCACCATTGCCACCCAAAATCCTGTAGGTTCTCATGGTACCTATCCCCTGCCTGAAGCACAAATAAATCGCTTTTGTATGAATTTTAGTTTGGGATATCTTCCCCCAGAAGAAGAAGTAAGGATTCTCGCGGAACAAATTCAAGCTCATCCCATTGAGCGGATCAAACCTTGTGTTTCTTTGGCTTTAATGAAAGTCGCTCAAGCATTAGCCTTGTTTGATGGTCAGGAATTCGTGGCTCCCGAACAGGTTCAGGAACTAGCTGTGGCGGTAATTGCTCATCGATTGCTGATGGAACCCCAGGCGAGGTTTTCTGGGAGAACGGCAGAAACTGTAGTGGCGGAGATTTTAAGTTTTGTTCCTGTTCCTGCATAATTCCAGGGGGAATTTTTGTTTCAGACTCGCTAATTTTTTGTAAAATGATAATTAATTTACAAAACGCAACATTTTTTGATAAAAATTCCTTTTCATGCAGCAAATTTCTTTAAATGTAATCGCGATCGCGATTTTTGTCATGACCATATCTACTTTACTTGGTCCTATTCTTAATATTTCTCCTGCAATTCCTGCTGTAGCTACTTTTGGCATTATGGGCTTAGCCACTATAGACACTTTGAGTTGGAACAATAAAGGAGCTACTTTATTCTTAGATTTATTTGTAACGAGTGAACAACGTCAACGAGTGATCTATCACGAAGCTGGACATTTTTTAACAGCCTATTTTCTGGGAATTCCCATTACAGAGTACAGTTTGACAGCTTGGGAAGCTTTTAAACAAGGACATTATGGTCAAGGAGGAGTTGTTTTTGATTCTGAGGCAGCAATCTCCCAGACTTTGGAGAAAAAGAAAAAGGAGCTGCCTCTGATCCTCGATCGTTTATGTACCGTTTTAATGGCGGGAATTGCTGCCGAAAAGCTGGTCTATGAAAAAGCAGAAGGGGGAAGGGAAGATTGCCAACAATTGAGGACGGTCTTGAATGTTGCTGGTTTACCCTCATCTGTTTACAGTCAAAAAGAACGTTGGGGGCAATTACAAGCTACTAGTTTATTAGAAAGACATCAGCAAGCCTTCGAGGCTTTAGTGATAGCTATGGCAGAGAGAAAATCAGTTGCCGAATGTTGTCAAATAATTCAGGAAAATTGTTAACCTAAACAGGGTATCAGTAATTTAAGATTGGGAACCATGTGTGGAGGTCAGCCTGCATCAAGGCACCTGCTTGATAAGTTAAATAACCTGCCAATTACAAATAACTAAGAAGCTGACAGAGCAAAATTTATAATTAAACTCAATGACAGAAGCTACTGCTATTAAGAATTTAGAAGAAATTTCCACTAGAACAAACATGTTTTATGAAGTGGGAATGTCTCAACCGAATTCCCATTTATTTGAAGTTACTTTACGTCTTGTTAATTGGCAAGAAAAGCGACTAAATTTAAAGATGCCTGTTTGGACTCCTGGCTCTTATTTAGTAAGAGAATATGCCAGACATTTACAGGATTTTGTCGTCAAAGATAGCAGTAGTCACAAATCTTTAGTTAGTCACAAAGTGAGTAAAAATCACTGGCAGATAGTTACGGAAAATATCTCTGAGATTACAGTAAATTATCGAATATATGCTAATGATTTAACAGTACGGACTAATCATTTAGATGCTACCCACGGTTACTTTAATCCTGCGGCTTTGTTAATGTTTATTCCTGGGTTAACCCAACAGCCAATCAAAGTAAAAATTATAACTCCCCGAGAAGATTGGCAAGTAACCACAACTTTAACTCCAGTTGCAGGAGAAGAAAATACCTATATTGCCCAAGATTTTGATACTTTAGTTGATACTCCTTTCGAGATTGGCAAGCAACAAGTTTATGATTTTGAAGCTTTAGGAAGACCTCATCAATTTGCGATTTGGGGACAGGGAAATATCAATCAGCAACAGGTAATTAAAGATACTAAAAAGATAATTGAAACTGAGGCTGAACTTTTTGGGGGATTACCTTACGAAAAATATTTGTTTCTACTACATTTGTCTGGTAGTGGTTATGGTGGTTTAGAGCATAAGAATTGTTGTACTCTTAATTATCCCCGTCTTGGCTTTCGTGACACTGATAAATATCATCGTTTCCTGCAATTAGTGGCTCACGAATTTTTTCATCTCTGGAATATTAAACGAATTCGTCCTCAAGCCTTAGAAACTTTTGATTACGAACAAGAAAATTACACTAGCTCTCTATGGTTTTCGGAAGGAACTACTAGCTATTACGATATTTTGATTCCTTTACGTTCTGGTATTTATAATCGCAAGAAATTCCTCGAAAATCTCAGTAAAGATCTGACTCGTTACTTATCTATTCCTGGACGTAATGTCCAACCTTTAGGAGAATCTAGTTTTGATGCTTGGATTAAACTATATCGTCGAGATGGCTATAGTGACAATAATCAAATTTCTTATTATCTGAAAGGACAATTTGTTTCTCTTTTACTAGACCTATTAATCCGTAAAAAATATCATAATCAGCGATCGCTTGATGATGTGATGCGTTTGATGTGGCAGCGTTTTGGCAAAGAGGAAATTGGCTTTACTCCTCAACAGCTAAAACAAACTATCGAAGAGATTGCCGAACAAGATTTAGGCGACTTTTTCTCTCGCTATCTAGAAACCACTGCCGAATTACCTTTTGATGATTACCTCAAACCTTTTGGGTTAAGAGTGAAACCAATTCAAGACAAGGAACCAATTCCTCATCTAGGATTAAAAGTTAACACTGAAAATAGTAGAGAAATCATTAAGTTTGTCGAGGCAAATTCCCCCGCCGCCATCGCAGGTATCGACATCGGTGACGAATTACTCGCTATAGAAGGAATTAAAGTAAAATCTGGGGATTTAAAAGAACATCTTAAAAATTATCAATCAGGCGATCGCATTTCTGTCACAATTTTCCATCAAGATGAGCTAAAAACCTTATCGGCAACACTAACTGAACCTCAACCAAGTCGCTATGAAATAGTTCATTGCGACAATATCAGCGATTTACAACAGCAAAATCTATCAGGATGGCTGAGTTAAAATTTGCTTCACGATCAGCAGAATTATTGACAAATTGCTTAAAAATAAATAATTTGTCAATGATCGAAGTATGCTTGTAGCTTGCGTCAAGATCGCAGTGGCATCTATTCTCTTGAAGTTACGGTAAGACAATAATAATAAGTATGTAGACGTAAATAAACTTAAAATAGAAATCTGGCATTTGTCCTGATCCTTTGGCCGCGGAATGCGGTCAGCATTACTCCGCCATATAACGACGCAGTAACGCTGACTTAACTATTTCCTATTTATTAAGTCTAGCTACTTATTTTTATCTTTAATATTTAGCTAACATTTAAGATTAATGCCTCTTTTAACAAAACCAAAAATTTCGGTTCGTTTGGCACAAGCAGCAGATCGAAGTAAGATAGCAGAACTAGAAATTTTGGCAATTAAAGATTTGTCCCAAGGAAATGATAATTCACCACAAATTGACTTTTTAAGACAAAAAAAACTTCCTAGAAAGTTCTGGGATGAGGTGGTTTTTGTGGCTGAAATAGAAGATAAAATTGTTGGCTTTGCTTCTTTGTTGAGTCATCGAAAAATTGTCGTTTCGATGTATGTCGATCCTAATTTTATGCGTCAGGGAATCGACAATCATCTCTTAGAAGCTTTAGAACAAGAAGCAATTAAAAGAAATATTGATAGTTTGCAAGTAACCTCTTCTATCACAGGTGAACCATTTTATACCGCAAGAGGCTATAAAGCGATCGCGCCATGTAATTTGTGGCAAATGGATTTACTTGTACCTTGTGTTGCTATGAAAAAGAATTTAGTTTTTGCGAAAAAACAATTAGCATTTTATGAGTTACTTGCTCAATTTACTTTAGTAAGTATTATAAATTTATTTTTTTTGATAATTGTTTTGTAGTCAGGATAAATTTTGAATAGCGACTTAATATAATTAGCGATTTAACCAATCCTCTGGCGTATTACAGTTGAACAAAATACTGCGATTATCTAATTCTAATTCAATTACTTGATGATCTTTTAACCAATGCTGAAAAGATCTACCGCCACGATCTAGATATTCTTTAATTGAAGAGCGACAATTACTACGATAAAAGCCGCATAGAGGTTCCCATCCCTTAGGATGACGCGGTAATAACGCGATCGCATCTTGAGGTAGATCGGTTAAATATGCACACCATTTTTTAATCGCAGTAGAATTTAGTCGAGGTAAATCACAAGCGAGTAATAATACCCATTCCGTTTTAACTTTTTCTAATCCCTGATAAAATCCAATCAAAGGACAATTAGACTTTTCTGCTGAAGAAACTAAAGTTTCACGAAGTAAATAACAACAAGGAAGTTCGACAATATTTTGATATTTTTCAGTCCAAGGAGTCACAATGTAAACCCAATTTACTGATTCTTGAGCTACATTACAGACGTAAGATAACAAAGTTTGTTTTCCTATGGTCAGCAAAGCTTTATCTTGTCCCATGCGAGAACTTTGTCCGCCAGCTAAAACTATGGCTGTCAAAGACGGTTTTTCTTTTGATATCATCATAGACTCATGAATGAGTTATATTCAGTGACAGAAAAAAAAGCACAACAACTACAACTGTGGATTTATCTCTTGCCAGTAGTGGGAATTATCCCCTCTCTCTGGACATTATCCCGAGGAAAAGCTAGTGAATCCGAACAAAAAGCTAGTCGCTTATCTCTGATATTAGTCTTATCTTGGTCAATAGCATATATTTCGCTATCTTTTAGCGCTAATCAAACTTCGGATCTTTTAGCTTTTAGGCTACTTTATACTAATGCTCTAATAACTACAGGCTATTTTGTAGTCTGTCTTGGTCTGATGTTTCGTTTACTCAAAGGTAAACCTCCATATTTACCTTTGTTGAGTAGATTGTCAACCAGGATCGGAAAAAAAACACTATCTTAAAATTCGGGATTTTAAGCTGCTAATTGCTCACTAACGAGCTAAAATTAGGACAGGATTACCTATATTTTATATTCATATCAAATAATATAATCTAGCTCAAATTTTCTACCATTTAAGCTTCCTCTATAGTTTAGTTAATTTGTATCTTAATACTTATCTTGGGGCAACTCAGAAAGATTTGCATATTTACAAAAGAATACGGATATACTAAAAATTTTATAATATCGTCAGTGTGAGGATAAAAAGTGTCAGCGCCTAAACTTGATCAATCAACTAACTCAACCAAAAAGTTACAACCTAGAGTGAAATATAAACGACGTAAAAGACGCAAATCTAATCGAGGACGCAACATCTTTCTGGGGTTTGCTCTCACAACTGTATCAATGATTTCAGCTGCTGCAGGAGCTTTGCTGGCAATAACTTTTTCTGAGTCCTCGATGTTACAACAGGCAAAATTGAGCTTAGAAGAAGAACAGGTATTTAGTCAAGAAGAAACCGTTGAACATAGCAGTTTGTCGATTCCTGAGTTATCCCGTCCCGTAAATATTCTAGTATTGGGGATTAAAGTTCTAACTTCGGATTTAACCGCTGCGGAATTAAAAGATCAAGTTATCCCAGAAGACTTAGGGTATCATGCCCTGGTGAACTCTTTCAAAGGTCTGAGCGATACTATGCTGTTAGTACGTTTTGATCCTGCCCAAGAGAAACTTACTGTCCTCTCCATACCTAGAGATACTCGAACCTATATAGATGGGTATGGATTTAGTAAAATCAATCATGCTAACTATTATGGTGGCCCTGCTTTAACTGCTAGCACTGTCAGCGAAATGCTAGGAGGGGTAGAAATAGATCGCTACGTACGAGTGAATGTTCAAGGAGTGGAAAAACTGATTGATGCTCTTGGAGGAGTAGTTGTTGATGTGCCCAAAGACATGAAATACAACGATTTTAGCCAACATTTCTATGTCGATCTTAAAAAAGGCACACAGCATCTCGATGGGGAGAAAGCAGTTCAGTTTTTGCGTTTTCGTTACGATGGCTTAGGAGACATTGCCCGCGTTCAAAGACAACAGATGTTGATGCGCTCTGTTGTGGAGCAAGCGTTAAGACCAGCGACAATTGTTAAAATTCCTAAATTACTAGATGTAGTTAAGTCCCATCTAGATACCAATTTAACAGTTAAAGAATTGATGGCGCTATCTAGCTTTGCGGCGAAAACCGAGCGCTCGGATGTGCAAATGATTATGCTTCCAGGAGATTTTAATAATCCAACAGAGAAAGTAAGCTATTGGCTACCTGATGATCATCGTATTGAACAGGTAGTAACGCAACATTTTGATGCCTATCCTGAAAGCTATGGGAGTTTAGACACGCGAGAAAACAGTAGAATTAGGATTGCGATTCAAAATACTTTAGAAAATGACCGTCCTGCAAAAAGATTGTTAGCTGCCCTAAAAAAAGCTGGTTACACTAGAGCTTACATCAGCAATGGATTATCTGACACCCTAGATGTGACCAAGATTATTGCTCAAGCTGGAGATGATATAACAGCCAAAAAACTGCGTGCTCAATTGGGAATAGGAGAAGTTTTGGTCGAAAGTACCGGGGTTCTTAATTCTGATATCACGATCAAAGTGGGACAAGATTGGGAAGATTATTTAGCGATTGATGAATTATCCATCTTAAGTAATGACCAATAGTTAAATGGGAAATAGAGAACAGGTACTTGGTTACTGATGAGCATCCAAATAAATCCAGGAAAACTTAATACTGCTACTCTACTGATTTCATGCCCTGATCGCCCAGGATTAGTAGCTAAAATCGCTAACTTTATTTACACTAATGGGGGCAATATCATCCATGCGGATCAGCATACAGACTTTAGTACTGGCCTGTTTTTAAATCGGGTTGAATGGCAGTTAGATGGGTTTAATTTATCCCGGGAAGCGATCGCAACTGCTTTTTATGCGATCGCAAAACCTTGGAATGCCCAATGGCAAATCCATTTTTCTGATATCATTCCCCGCATAGCAATTTGGGTAACCAAACAAAATCATTGTCTCCTCGATTTACTATGGAGATGGCAAGCCAAGGAATTGAAAGCGGAAATTCCTCTAATTGTGAGTAATCACACTGCCCTAGAAGCAATCGCGCACCAATTTGCCATTGATTTTCATCATCTTCCAATTGACCAAGAAAATAAGCTCTCACAAGAACAAAAACAATTAGAATTACTAGAAAAATATCAAATCGACTTAGTAATCTTGGCTAAGTATATGCAAATTTTAAGTCCTAGTTTAGTCGCTAGTTTTCCCAATATCATTAATATTCACCATTCCTTTTTACCAGCATTTCCAGGGGCAAAGCCCTATCATCGTGCCTATGACAGAGGAGTCAAAATTATCGGCGCCACAGCCCACTACGTAACAGAAGACTTAGATCAAGGCCCAATTATTGAGCAAGAAGTTGTCCATGTGAGCCATCGGGATAATGTTTCAGATCTGATTCGTAAAGGTAAAGATTTAGAGAAATTAGTCCTATCTCGCGCTGTTAGATGGCATCTAGATCATCGGGTATTAGTCTATGGTAACCGCACTGTAGTCTTTTGACGAGCGGCCTCACGAGTCGTAATCTAATACCAGAACAGATAGGTTTTGTCACTAGTTATTGATCAATTCCTACAATTCCTAGTTAAGGGCTGTGCTAGAATCAGCTATACAAGGGCAAGCAGTAGGTGATGGAAAGAAGTCATGTTTGAACGCTTCACAGAGAAAGCAATAAAAGTAATCATGTTAGCCCAGGAGGAAGCACGCCGCCTGGGTCATAACTTCGTTGGCACAGAGCAAATTCTTCTGGGCTTAATTGGCGAAGGAACTGGTGTCGCCGCCAAGGTACTGAAATCTATGGGTGTCAATCTCAAAGATGCTCGGATTGAAGTTGAAAAAATCATTGGTCGCGGTTCCGGTTTCGTAGCAGTGGAAATTCCTTTCACTCCCAGAGCCAAGAGAGTCCTTGAACTATCTTTAGAAGAAGCTCGCCAATTAGGACACAACTATATTGGAACAGAACATCTACTGCTCGGTTTAATTCGAGAAGGAGAAGGGGTTGCTGCTAGAGTTTTAGAGAACCTAGGAGTCGATCTTTCGAAAGTTCGCACCCAAATTATCAGGATGCTCGGTGAAACTGCCGAGGTTGCCCCTGGTGGTGGTAGTTCGGGAAGAAATAAAACTCCTACTCTGGATGAATTTGGCTCTAATTTAACTCAACTGGCATCAGAAGGAAAATTAGATCCCGTTGTCGGTAGACAAAAAGAAATCGAACGAGTGATTCAAATTCTGGGACGTCGTACTAAAAATAACCCCGTCCTGATCGGAGAACCAGGGGTTGGTAAAACCGCAATCGCCGAAGGTTTGGCACAACGTATTGCCAATCAGGATATCCCCGACATCCTAGAGGAAAAACGAGTCGTTACTCTCGATATTGGTCTTTTGGTTGCGGGAACTAAATATCGTGGGGAATTCGAAGAAAGACTCAAAAAAATTATGGACGAAATTCGTCAAGCTGGCAATGTAATTCTGGTAATTGATGAAGTTCATACCTTAATCGGTGCTGGTGCCGCAGAAGGCGCGATTGACGCAGCAAATATCCTCAAGCCAGCTTTGGCTAGGGGAGAACTGCAATGTATCGGTGCTACAACCTTAGACGAATATCGTAAGCATATCGAACGAGATGCGGCCTTAGAACGCCGTTTTCAACCCGTAATGGTTGGTGAACCTTCTGTGGAAGAAACCATCGAAATTCTGTTCGGTTTGCGGGAGCGTTACGAGCAACATCACAAGCTGAAAATTTTAGATGAAGCCTTAGACGCAGCAGCTAAACTATCAGATCGTTACATCAGCGATCGCTATTTGCCAGATAAAGCGATCGACTTAATCGATGAAGCTGGTTCTCGGGTACGTCTGATTAATTCCCAATTACCTCCGGCAGCTAAAGAATTAGATAAAGAGTTGCGGGGTGTGCTCAAAGAGAAAGACGATGCGGTTCGCTCCCAAGACTTTGATAAAGCCGGATCATTACGCGATCGGGAAATGGAAATCAAAGAGCAAATTCGCAATATTGCTTCAGCGAAAAAAAGCGAAGATGAGACCGAAACTAATTCTGCTGTCGTAGACGCCGAGGAAATTGCTCATATCGTGGCATCTTGGACTGGGGTTCCCGTTAACAAGCTCACCGAAACCGAATCGGAAAAACTCTTGCATATGGAGGATACCCTCCACCAGCGCATTATTGGTCAAGAAGATGCAGTCAAAGCAATTTCTCGGGCGATTCGTCGAGCTAGAGTAGGACTGAAAAACCCCAACCGTCCCATTGCGAGTTTCGTCTTTTCTGGGCCTACTGGAGTTGGGAAAACCGAGTTAACTAAAGCTCTAGCGACCTATTTCTTCGGTTCAGAAGAAGCCATGATTCGTCTTGATATGTCGGAATACATGGAGCGTCACACGGTTTCTAAACTAATTGGTTCTCCTCCAGGATATGTAGGTTACAACGAAGGGGGGCAATTAACCGAAGCGGTGCGTCGTCGTCCCTACACGGTAGTTCTCTTTGATGAAATTGAGAAAGCGCATCCTGATATCTTCAATATGCTGTTGCAAATTTTGGAAGATGGTCGCTTAACTGATGCGAAAGGCAGAACGGTAGATTTTAAAAATACCCTACTGATTTTGACTTCTAACATTGGCTCAAAAGTCATTGAAAAAGGTGGCGGTGGACTAGGTTTTGAGTTTGAAGATAATGCGGGAGAAGCCCAATACAATCGGATTAAATCCCTAGTTAACGAAGAACTGAAAAACTATTTCCGTCCTGAGTTTCTCAACCGTTTAGATGAAATTATTGTCTTCCGTCAGTTAAGCAAAGACGAAGTCAAGGAAATTGCCGAAATTCTCCTCAAAGAGGTCTTTACTCGTCTGACAGAGAAAGAAATCGATCTCGAAGTAACAGATAAATTCAAAGAACGCTTAGTCGATGAAGGATTCAATCCTGCCTATGGTGCGCGTCCTTTACGTCGAGCAATTATGCGTTTGTTAGAAGATGTTCTGGCAGAAGAAATTCTTTCTGGTCGTCTGGGAGAAGGAGACACTGCGGTTGTTGATGTTAATGAGGAAGGAAAAGTTAAAATTTCACCTCAACTGAAGAAGAAAGAGTTATTACCTTCTTCGTAAAAGCGTTAGCTTCAGTAAAAGTTATTGATTAAAGTTAGTAGTAGAGAATTAGTTTTCTCTACTATTTTTTTAGTTTTATTTATTTGGTAACCTGTTTTGAATAAAATAAATAAAGTAAGGTTTCTCTCATATTATGCAAGATCCTAGTGTTACTGCTTCCACTCAAAATAAGATAACCAGGGTAGGTATCATAGTCGTTCACGGTATCGGAAGGCAAAGTCGCTTTGAACACCTCACTGAGGTTGTAAACAATTTGGTAAGTGTGTTTAGAGATGATACAAAACTTGATGTTGAGATTATTGTTCATCCCAGAAATACTACAGCTTATAACTACTCTGATGATTTTAACGGAGATGCCGAAATCTGGATTAAAGATTCAAAAGTAATTTCTTCTGTCTCAAGTATGTCATCTTCCGCCTGATAATCGGTATAACCAGCATCACCATAAACTGTGCTCCCTGGGGGTAAATTTAACGGTAATGCTTTTAAGCCACGAGTATCATTAGCTTCGCCTGGCA
>JASJDR010000191.1 GCA_030065615.1 Xenococcus sp. MO_188.B8
CCCTCTCTTGGTGCGCGTTCCTTAGCTGCTTACAAAGCCCAGAACACGGAGCTGGGTAAACAGCAGGGTCGCACCGCTTGCCCAGAACACGGAGCTGGGCTTGTCCAGATTGGTGCTCTGGATAAACGCCGTGCAACGGCGCAGGGTCGAGACCCTTCGGGCGGGAATGGGGCTCAAATAAAAGCGGTGCGACCCTGCTGTTTACCCAGCTCCGTGTTCTGGGCTTTGTAAGCAGCTAAGGAACGCGCACCAAGAGAGGGAATGTCCACCAAGATACGCGTGAGTTTGACGAAGACCAAAATATAGAATTTTCAGAAAGTACTGTTAATGCGAGTGTAGTTGGGTCGTTTAGCTTGGGAGATATCAACGATACAGTTGTCAATACCATTAACCAGCTACCTAGACTTCCAACCTTGACAAATCGGGTATCAAAGGACTGATGAATCAACTAGAAGACGCGATCAGGCAAAGCCTGGCGCAGCGCGACCTGCTCTTGCGTAGCTCTACCCGAAATATCCTTGGATATTGTGTCATAACTTGAACTTTGACACAAATGATCAAGGCTCAAAAGTTGTTGACAGACAACTAAAGCATGAGTGACAGGTTATGAGATGATTATGTAAAGACATATTAAACAAGAAACCTATGGCAAACATTCAATTTTCTAAAGGAGTTATAGAAGAAGCAGTACCCGATATCAAAGTTACTCGTTCTCGTAATCTTGATGGTGGTAAAGCTATTTTTTATTTTGAAGCCCCCAAAGCTCTTGATCAAGATAGTACGGAGGAGATTACTGGAATGTATCTTGTAGATGATGAAGGGGAAATTGTGAGCCGAGATGTTAAAGGCAAATTCATCAATGGCAAACCATCAGCCATTGAAGCGACATTGATCATGAAATCTGCTGACGAATGGGAACGTTTTATCCGCTTTATGGATAAATATGCAGCAGAACATGGCTTAGGATTACAAAAATCAGAATAGAATTCAGTTGTTGATAGTTTTTTAAGCCCCAAAAATATGTATCCCCTAGCATCCAGCAATGGGGAGCTTTTTACTCGCTCAACTTTTCAGAGTAGTTTGACATCTGTTGCTAACCCAATTATGAGTTCCAAACCCCATCCTGATAAAGAAGAAATCATTGTTAATTGTGCGGTGATTACAGTTAGTGATAGTTGTAGCCAGGAAACAGATAAAAGTGGTCAGATAATTCAAAAATTACTAGAGGATTCTAATCATCAGATAGTAGCCTACAAGATTGTCAAAGATGAACCAACAGCGATTAAAGTTCAAATTGTTAATTTGGCTGCTGATCCTCAAATAGATGTTTTAATTTTTAATGGTGGCACAGGAATTGCACCAAGAAATACTACCTATGATGCCATTTCAAGTCTATTAGAGAAAACTTTACCAGGGTTTGGAGAACTATTTCGCTTTCTAAGTTATCAGGATATCGGTTCAAGAGCGATTGCGTCTAGAGCGACAGCCGGGGTTTATCGCAGTAAGTTAATCTTTTCTCTGCCTGGCTCTACCAATGCCGTCAAACTAGCAATATCAGAGCTAATTTTACCTGAACTAACTCACTTAGTTACGCAACTAAGAAACTAAGCGATCAAGTAATCATTTTGATTTTTCAGAGAAATAAGAACCTTTATTTTGCCTTAATTAGAGTTCTAATTCCGATAATTACCCTTATCGGTAATTCATCTTTCCCTCTTTTACTCTAATTTCTCCGCTTTAAATCCTAAATAGAGTTAGATTCTTGCTCTTTAAAATGAATCGAGAGTTTTTGCGATCGCTATAACCTCAAAAGTTAAACAGCCCACCCCTAAAGCCAGATTAAACCGATTACATCTAACCTGTGCTTAACGACCGATATTGAGTAAACTTTGCCTCGATTTTTTAGTACAGAACTATATCTAAATGTGCCAGAATTTTAATTTTGACACATATTTTTGAGCAGTGAACTACACGACCAAAGAGCACAAAAAGTGAGAAATTAAGCACATATTTTTTCGCGATCGCAAAATTAGAGACCGAATTAGGTATCAGATTATTTCATGGCTCTATCCTTCATGAGTCTTATTCCTGCCAAAACCCAAGTATTTATCGATTACATCTTGAATAACTTAGGCAAAGCCTAAGCGTATGGCAACAACCTAAAAACAGTTTAGGTGTCATAACTTTAATTATGAAACAAATAATAGAATTATTAAATGTTACATTTTTTAAATCGTTGTACTAGGCCAAAAAACCTTTCGTGATATTCAGCTCTACTAAGATCCGAAACCCCCAATTGATAATCCCAAAATAGAGAACTTAAAGCTGGAAGATGTCCTTTAGGAGCATTCAAAGAGAAATTCCCCCCCGCTCGCTCGCCATCATTAATCGTGCCATCTACCTCAACGGTGGTCGAGGTAGTGCCATCAGGGATAACTTGTGCTATGGCTGAAGTTAAAAAAATTCCTTGACTAAGAGTGCAGTAACCCAAAAATAATAGTAGAGATAATTTATTTTGCATCTTGCACTCCTCAACAGCTCGCTAGCGTAATTGAAGGTAATAGTACAACTATTCAGTGTTATCGATTCGTAGACTTGAATACTTTTTACATAAATTAACGTGTTTTAGGGTCAAGCAAAAACAGTATTCGATGTTACAAGTATAAAAATTACTTAATATTTAAATCATTACATCTTTAGTACTACCCAAACCACTAATGATATTAGAATTAGCAATAATTGAGGAGTGAAATATTACGCGATCGCCGATAAACTATTCTTCAAATAATGCTTAAAACTGTCAAAGACAACACTTCTGAATCAACTTTCATTTAATTCCTTACTAATTTTGATATAATAAATTCCTGCTTCATCAAAAACCTCTCCTGCTTGGGTAAAACCTAATTATTATATAGTTGAGGATTCGCGATCGCTGTTTGATAATGATATTTTTGGGTAAGAGAAAAAGCTTTTAGCGTTAATTGCTTGTCAATTACTGTTTTTATAAATTGAGTTTATAGTTTGTTTGTATCATGTATATACTTAACAACAATAAACTTTAAGGTCATATTTCACTTAATTGCTTACTCATTTTGATATGAGGAATTCCTGCTTCATCAAAAACCTCTCCCACTTGAGTAAAACCTAACTTTTTATAGAGACTTTTAATGTATAGTTGAGAGTTCAAGATTGCGGTTTGATAATGATGTTCTTGGGCAAAAGTAAGAGCTTTTTGCGTTAATTGCTTGCCAATACCTTTTTGTCTCGCCTCGGGTAAGACGGCTAGCCTTTCAATCTTGACAGTGTGTTCATCTAGCGACCTGATTCTTGCTGTACCAACTGGTTTACCATCGACATAGGCTAAAAGATGAGTGGCAGTATGATCTAAACCATCAAATTCTAATTCTGGGGTTATTCCTTGTTCTTCTTGAAATACTCTAGTTCTGATTTTTGTAATGGGTGCTAAATATGCAGCGTAAGTAACTATCTCGATTGTGATTTGATTCATTACCTAACTTCCGTTAACAGTTATGATAGTTAATTGATTCTAACGATTTCTCTTTATCTGTTGGGGTTCTCATCATGATTACAATTACACAATGCAAAATCAGATCAAATTCGAGGCAGTTGAACAAGTAAGTTTGATTCCCCAGGAACGGCAATCGCCTCAGGAATTCAATTTGGGGCAACTCTGGAACATGAATTTGGGCTTCCTGGGAATTCAGTTTGGCTGGGGCTTGCAGATGGTCAATATGAGTGCAATTTTTGAGCATCTCGGAGCCAATGCCCATCAGATTCCAATTTTGTGGTTAGCTGCGCCGCTGACGGGCTTGTTGGTACAACCAATTATAGGCAATTTAAGCGATCAAACGTGGACGATACTCGGTAGACGTCGCCCCTATTTCCTCGCAGGAGCAATTATGGCGGCTTTGGCTTTAGTTATGATGCCGAACTGTTCTAGTATTTGGGTTGCCGCAGGATTACTTTGGATTTTAGATAGTAGCGCCAATGTGAGCATGGTGCCTTTTCGGGCTTTGATTGGTGATTTATTACCTGAAGTGCAGCGGACTAAGGGCTTTGCGATGCAGAGTTTGATGGTCGGGTTAGGTTCGGTTTCGGCATCAGTTTTACCCTGGATTTTGAATCATATTTTTCATGTTTCGAATTCGGTTGATGCGATTCAGCAAATTCCCACAACAGTAAAATATTCTTTTTATCTCGGTGCACTTGTCTATTTAGTAACCATAATTTGGACAGCTGTAACGACTCCCGAAAAACCGCCGGAGAATCTCGATTCTCTATCAACAGACCAGGGCAAAGTAATTAATAGCATTGGAGAAACCTGGAATATCTTGGTTAATATGCCCTCGACAATGCGACAATTAAACCGAGTACAGTTCTTTACTTGGTCAGGGATCTTTTGTTTTTTACTATATTTTCCAACTACTGTTGCCCATAATATTTTTGGTGTTACCAATCAAAACTCTTTTCTTTATAATGAGGCAATTGAATGGGCGGGGTTATGTTTTGCTGTGATGAATCTCGTTTGTATTGTAATTTCCGTTTTACTTCCCCACTTGGTCCAAAGAACTAGTAGCCAGTTGACTCATGGTTGCTGTTTGCTTTGTGGCGGTCTTAGTTTGATTATGGTTGCCGGGATTGACAATCAATATCTGTTGCTGGTGGCGATGGTGGGAATGGGGATTACCTGGGCAACGGTGCATACTATGCCCTATGCTATGTTGACAGTCACAATACCACAACAGCGTCAAGGAATTTATCAGGGTATTTTTAACTTTTTTATTGTCTTACCAGAGATTGTAATTGCTTTGGGTTTTGGTTGGGTAATGAAATATTTGCTGCAGGATAATCGTCTCTGGGCTGTGGTTTTAGGTGGAGTGTTTCTAATTATCGCTGCGGGTTTAACCCAATTGGTGCAAATGTCCCCTAATACTTCTACAATTGAATTAGATCCGATTACCTCAAAATAATTTAAAATCAAAATTTTTTAATAAAACTTATTAACACAGTGAATTATCCGTCACTCGATAAATTTCTAGGTTTGAGGATTTCAACCTGGAAACTAGGTCGTCTTGCCCAATTATTATTGATTGCAGGGACAGTACTAGTCTATAGTGCCCTTAGTATGGCTGTGGCAAACTCCCTTTTTGTCAGCCAGGTTGGAGCAAATAGCTTACCGATCGCATTTATTGCTATTGGTTTATGTTCGATTCCTGCTTATATGTTGTTTTCCCAGGTAGTCGATCACTATAGTAGACCCAAGTTATTTCGTTATGCCTTACTGATTGCGATCGCCCTGACTTTGGCAATGCGTTGTTTGCTCATACTAGATGTGAGTGCAGTTTATTATCTATTATTAGTTTTTATCTTTTTTCAATGGGATTTCCACAATAATATTCTCTATCCTGGTTTACTCACAGATTATTTTACGACCCTAGAATATAAAAAATATGCGCCCTATGTTGGCATTGCCCAATCTTTGGGGACAATCTTGGGTGGGGGCTTAACCATAGTTTTGTCTCGCTATTGGCAAACAGCAGATTTGCTATTCTTTTTACCTCTAGTATTTGCGATCGCGATAGCGCAACTTTGGTATTTAGAAAAATCCCAAAGCCTTTTAGAAACCGAAACTCAAGAAACCTCTGTCGGAATTATTGAATCTTTTAAAACTTTTCCTGCTTTAGCAACACGCTATCCTTTGATTTTCTTTTTAGCTAGTAGTAGTTTTTTACTGGTAATTATTTATCTTAGTTCTGAATTTCTTTGGTTCAATATTTATGGTCAACAATTTACCGACCAAGCCTTAACCAGCTTCCTGGGATTAATGCGAATCTTAATATCTTCGGTACAAATTCTGGTACTCTATATGTTTACTCGCCCTCTCTTGAAATGGCTAGGAGTCGCGAGAATGAATGTAGTTTATCCGTTGACAACCTTGGCAAGCCTTACCGTATTGAGCTTAAATTTCAATTTACCTGCAGCAATTGGACTCCATATGAATGGGGATGCTTTATACAAATCGATCAATACTCCTGTGCATCAGCTGAACTTCAATGGCATTCCTCGGGAGTTTTTGGGACGGGTGAGAGCTTTTAGTGATGGCTTGCTCTATGCTTTTGGTTTGACTTTAGCGGGAGTGATTCTGTTTTTTAGTGAACGTTATCTGAGTTTGGTGCAAATTACTTGGCTAGTAGGAAGCTTAACTATTTTGCTATTGCTAGTGCGTTTGCCGATGGGAAAATTTTATGGACAAGGTTTGGAAGAGCTGATTCGGAATAATGTCATCGATCTTGATGATTGGCAAAATGAATCGACTCCTTTACCCATTACCTCTAGTACTGCGATCAGTGAACTCTTAACGGTCGGCGATCTTCATCTGCAAATCAAAGGTTTAGAGTTAGCTACTCATATCGGCAAACCAAGTCAGTTTTTACCCCAAGTAGAACAATTATTATCCGAGGGAGATCCGCAAATCCGTCAAGGGATTATCAAACTGTTTACTAAAGTTTCCGATCCCGAAAGCTTGCCCTATTTTGTCAGTTTATTAAATCAGGAACAAATTAATTTTAAAGCCACTGCTTTAGAAGTGCTGATTGGGAATAACTATCAGTTTTCTGCTCAACAAGTTCAAGATTTACTTCAAGATCCTGAACAAGAAATTCGTGTCTTAGCTACTTTTGCTAATAACCCCAAAACAATTTCTCAAAATCTAATTTCTCAGGAAAAATTAGCAGAAAATAGCGCGGTCGCGATCGCCAGAATGATATCCTATAGCCAAAATCGAGATTTACTTCCCTGGTTACAAAATATCTTAACCCAAGGTAGTAATCTGGTAAAAATTCAATGTTTAGAATCACTACAAAACATTAGCTTTTTAGGCGATCGCAAAGTCAGTGAAATAGCTCTTAGTCAATTAACTAACGATAATCCCGAAGTTAGAATTGCGGCACTGAAACTATTAAATATTTCTCGGGGAGACGAGATTTTAGAATTTCTCCAACCCCTGTTTAACGATCCCGACCTCCGAGTTCGTCAGCAAGTAGCTAAGATTGTCGCCGTCTATGGGCAACCAGGATTAACCTTTGCCAAAAAACTTTTAGCTTCAGATAATCCCGAAATAGTTAAAACCGCAATCTTAGCCATTGGTAACAATCGTGCCAGCTTCGCTAGTGAGATTTTATTCGATTATCTAACTCCTAAGTATCAAGAAATTGCTACCACTCGCAAATGGCAGCAACAAATCCCCCAGGAAGAGCCAATTTGGCAACCTTTAGTAGTTGCGATCGCAGATTATCAACAACGGGTGATTCAAGAAGTTCTCTATGTACTTTCTTGTTTGGGGTATTCCCGGACAGTTAAGACTGTAACTAATGTTATTGCCAGCACCAATAAAAGAGATTCTGCCAATGCGATCGAAGTTTTAGCTTCTATCAATCATCGCCGTTTTATCTTACCTTTGATGCCTTTGTTGGAGGAGAAAATTAATCCAGAATTACCAGATAATAAAATTCAACCTAGTTTTCAATGGTTAAGAAATCGGGGTTATAAATTACTTCTCGAAGCCTTAGAATCACGCGATCGCTGGTTAAGAATTGGAGCCTTACTGCCCCTAGCTGCCTTACCAAGTATGGCAATTAAAGATCGCGATCCTTTAGTCCAATCTATTGCCCAAGAAATTTTTCCCCAAACTCAGCAACCATCTTTATTTACTAATACATCTATGAACCGCTTATTACTCCTAAAAAATGTGGCATTATTTAAAAATCTTTCTTTAGATGAACTATATCTAATTGATAATGTGCTGGAAACTCAACAAATTCTAGCCAACCAAGCAGTATTTGCTGAAGGAAATTGGGGCTATCATCTCTTCATTATTGCTTCGGGAACTATTAGTCTGGTGAAGAAAATTGATGGCGAACCAAAAGAATTAAAACAATTAACTACAGGGCAATTTTTTGGTGAGATAGCCTTATTTGATGATGCCCCCCGCTGGAATGGCGCGATCGCTGTAACCGATTGCACGTTATTAAAATTAGAAAAAAATCGTTTCCTCAGTCTGATCTCTCAGCGTCCCCATATTATTATGGAAATCTGCCGTTTTTTGAGTCAAAAACTTCGAGAAACTGATAAATATCGCTCTGAAAGAAAGTTACCTTCTATATTAGACAAACATTAGATTTGATTACCTTTAAATTTATTCCGTTTAAAAGCTGATTCCTAAAGTAAATCTTAAATTTTTTTTTCGTTGAATTTTAGCTAGACGATCTCCAAAGATATTAATCAACTAACAATAAAAATAACCTCAACAATCAACTCAGTATTTATAAATTACTAGTAATGAAACTAAAAAATAATCACATAAATGCGTTTTTTGAATTAAAACAGTTATAATAAAGAAACCCTCAACAAAGAATCAACATCTAAATTTATAGATAAAAAAACATTGACTACACTTATAACTGCTTACTTGTGGAGTGTAACTAAATTAATGGGGAGAACAAAATAATGTTTTATCACTGGTCTTATCTAATTCTGATCCCTGGAGTATTATTATCTTTGTGGGCGCAAAATAATATCAAAGGGACTTATCAACGCTATGCCCAAATCCCCTCTACTATGGGGATGACAGGCGCGGATGTCGCGAGAACAATCTTATCTAGAATGGGAGTTACCGACGTTGCCGTTGAACCAGTAGCAGGTCAATTAACCGATCACTACGATCCTAGTGCAAAAGCGGTAAGATTATCGGAAGGGATTTATAATTCTTCTTCTTTAGCTGCAGCAGCAGTAGCTGCTCATGAATGTGGTCATGTTTTGCAGGATAAGCAAGATTATAGTTTTATGAATTTTCGTGCTTCTTTAGTACCTGCGGTTAATATCGGTTCTAATTTCGGCCCCATGTTGGTAGTTTTCGGGATTATGTTTAGTGCTATGGGAGCATTTTCCTCGTTAATGATTAATCTGGGAATTATCTTATTTATGGGAGTTATCGCCTTTCATTTGATTACTCTTCCCGTAGAATTCGATGCTTCAAGCCGCGCGTTAAAAATTATTGATAACTTGGGTATCTTACAAGGCGCAGAACATCAGGGGGCGAAAGCTGTTTTGCGAGCTGCGGCTTGGACCTATGTGGCGACTGCTTTCTATGCATTGTTGCAGTTGGCTCAATTAATACTTATGGCTTCTCGGAGAAGGTAATATCAATTTGAATTAATAATACAACAGATAATGTAGGGGTTTAGCGGTGCCAAACCCCTACCTAGTTTACTCTTCACTGTTTTCAGCTTTGGCTGCTAATCTCTCTTCTGCTGTAGTCATCACTTGTTCGAATTTCTCTAAAATTTCTCCTGGATATTCTTCAAATACTTTAGTGGATAAAGATAAACGATTGTTATATTCATCAACTTGGGAAATTACTACTTTAACTTCTTGTCCAACTTTAAAAATAGTATTTAACGAATCAATCCGAATTCCACTAACTTCTTTAATATGGAGTAGGCCAGTAACTCCACCGAGATCAACAAATACCCCATAGGGTTTCATGTTGACTATAGTTCCGGAGACTAAAGCTCCTTCTACTAATCTGGTTAAAGCTTCAGCACGCATAGCATTCCTTTGGGATAATACCAGCTTACGTTTTTCGGGATTAACTTCAATAAAGGTAACGGTTAAAAGTTGTCCGATCAGAGATTCTAGATTATCTCTTTGTTGTAAATGCGATCGCGGAATAAAGCCTCGTAAACCTTCGACATCTCCGGTAATTCCCCCTTTATTAACCCCGGTAACTCTGATTTGAGTTGATCTTCCACTCTCAGCAATTTCTGTGACGGTATCCCAAGCAGCCTCTAATTGCATTTGACGACGGGATAGAGTAACTTGTCCATCGGCATTTTGTTCTTGAATGATCAAAAATTCAAATTCTTCGCCTATTGGAATTATATTGGCAAGATCCTCCACAAACCCTAATGCAGCTTCTCTGGTAGGGACAAAACCAGGGCTTTTTCCTCCAATATCAATATATGCACCTTCAGAATCATATTGAATGACTGTTCCTTTGACAATTTGTCCCTTAGCAAATTCATAATCGTATTTTTCTAATGCTTTAGCAAAGTCATCCATAGAGAAGGATGTATTATTTTTGGAAGCAGCGGAATCGGAATTCATCGTTATTTTTGTTCTGGTTGATTAATTTATTGTAGAGAGTAATTAGTTACAGCAAGATTTTTTATTATTTCCAGTTCATAATTTATCATTCATAATTCATAATTTTGAGTTAAATAAGTCTAGCATTTTTTGCCAAGCATCCTGGGCTGCTTCTGGGTTATAACTACCTCTGCGATCGCATAAGAAGCCATGATTTGCACCAGGATAACGGAATATTTGGTGAGGTATTTGCTGTTTGGCTAATTCGTTCGCAATTAAATCTACTTGTTCATTGGGAATCAAAGGATCGGCGGTACCAAAAAAGGCATAGATCGTACCTTTAATATCTTTTGTTCGGTTAATGGTTGGTTCAGTTTCCCCCGGACACCAATTCACAATCCCTGCACCATAAAAAGAAGCGGTAGCTTTAATTCGTTCTAGGGTGGCTGCTAAATAAACTACATGACCGCCAAAACAAAATCCGACTGTTCCTACTCCGGTAGTTTTTACTTGGGGTAATTGATAAAGGTAATCGATCGCGGCTTCAATGTCACTGAGTAATTCGGTTGCTTTCGTTTGATTTTTATATTCCCGTCCAATTTCCAAATCTTCTGGCTCATATCCTGTTTCAAAACCTGGTGCCTGTCGTTGATACATGGCAGGGGCGATCGCAACATAACCTTGTTTGGCAATTCTTTCGGTAAGATCTCGAATATGGGCATTAACACCGAAGATCTCTTGAATGACAATGATTGCGGGATAAGTTCCCTCGGCTGAAGGTATTGCCAGATAGGCATCGATTTCTAAGTCTTGATTTTTGATTTTAACTTGTTGAGTCTTAATTTCTGCGATCGTCATATTAATAATCCCCTTGCTAGCTTAATATTTGCTCGAAACAAAATTGATTGTAAATCTAATCCGAGTTCGGCATTGCGCCGAGGTGAATGTAAAATCCTGCAAGATGATCTGAAAACTATTGCTGTATAAAGCTTTCAGGTATTTTATGTGGAAAACAATTAAGCTTGATCCTCAACTTGCCCAAAAATGATAGTTGGGGGCTTAACAGATAAACCGCTGAAAGTCTTTTCTGACAAAGATCAGAAGATAGAACTTATCCATAAATGTAATCTAGGTTGTGTTGCTGTAAGCCTTTCTGCACAAAGCTTTGAAAGTTTTTGTTCGGTACATAGAGGCATCCTAAAGATTTCAAACCAACGGATTATTCGGAACGAGGAAATCCTCTAATAACTCTTAACCAAAGGTCGAATGGTTAAGTAGTCAACCAAGACGCAAAATCTCAAACTCTAGAGGTTATTAGAGGCGAAGGATTGAGGAAAAAGCTAACGACCATTTGTAATGAATGGGATACGCCCACCTCCTCACTGTTTAAAGGAAAGAAGTGAGTAAGTAACAATTAATATGTCTAAAACAGATTCAACAAGTCGATTGCACAAGCTGGGGAAACCCCAGCGTGCCTCGACTTCAAAATTGAATACTGTGGAATGGAATCAGATTAATTGGCGTCAAACTCTCTTGCGGCGTCGCTCATTTATGAACTGCTGCCACACACCACTCTGCAATTAAATTGAAGATAGTTGTTTTAATAGGCAAAATCATGTGCCCACCAGCGTTGCCAAATTTCCCCGTGGGGGATCTGACCCCGAGTAGGAGAAGTGTTACATCGTCAAACATTATTATCCCCCAGTAGAATCAACCCATGTCAGTTCTTAAGTTGAAGGGGTTGAAGAGGCGATCGCACCTTTACTATTTTTATGACCTCTGGCAAATAGTATTTACAAATATCAATTTTCAGAAATGTTGGTAGCAATCTAGATTTATAATGAATCTTAATGGTTAATATTTTTACAGGTAAATGAAATATAAGCAACTGAATCCCATGTTTTAGGTCCCTGACAGACGCCAATACAGCAATGAAATATACTTTTTTCCATAAAAATCTGCGAAACAGATACACGACGTTCTTAAATTCTCTCGTTTCGAACACTTTAAACCATATCTTGACTCAAGTGTCTGTGCTTTCTGGTACAGATTTAGATGCGATTACCCGGTTGAATACACAGTTAAGCTGAGACAAACTCCTGATTTGTTGCATGGAAAAGTACACCCTGAATAAGCAACCCCACCTCACAGACCCCGTGGAGATTACCGCCTATAAGCAAAACAACGATGACTTAAAGCAGTTGCTCCACCGACTGCATAGGGATCGGCGCAACACATCTGCTCTGATTGAAGTGGTGTGGTCCTACTTTTTTCTATTTCTGGCATTTTTGCTGGTGTCTCAGGTGGCTACCTGGTGGTCTGTGGGGCTAGCATTTCTCGTGGTGGGCGTGATGCAGTATCGCGTCGTCATGTCAGTCCATGAAGCTTCCCATAAAACGCTGTTCTTTCCAGAGCGGCTGAATGAGTGGGTCGGAGTGCTCCATGCGTCGATGGTTGGGGTGACGTTTATCCGCTATCGCCAACAGCACAATGCCCATCATCGGGCTGGCAAAATGGATAAGGATCCGGATGCTTATATCTATCAGCCCATTTTGTTAGCCCATCCCGGTTGGCGTCGAGTTGGGGTTTGGATTTTTGGGGTGTTCCCAGAAATTCTCGAAAAATTCCTGCAAAAGGGAGTGGGTGAGTCGTCAAATAGCAGAAACAACGGCACTGTCAGAAAGCATTCTCTCTGTGTGTTGCTGATGCAATGCGTTTTGTTGGTCACGCTGTCGTTGGCGCTCGGCTGGTGGGCCTATTTTGTGCTGTGGTTAGCTCCACTGCTGACGATTGCCGTCTTCCTGAATCGCACCCGTGTCACCATCGAACATGGCCTGCCTCAGTATCAACAACTGATTGTTAAGGGATCTAGTGCCGAAGTCAATACAGACACTATCGATATCTTAACGAATCCTGTTGACCGCTTCATTTTTGCACCTTTTGCATTCAACTATCACTACACGCACCATCGCATCCCGTCGGTGCCGCATTACAGCAATCATCAGTTGAGTGCCTTTTTCGACCAATACGACGAGCACTCTACCTATCGTGTCCGTACCTCCTACCCGGCACTTTTGATTAAGTTACTGTGGAGTCCGACATGCTAAAGGACGATTGGCCTGATGGCTATCCCAGAAAGCACTCTCCAAAACCGGGAGAACCCAGAAATATTACCTGTTTACTCTGTCATCACCTCAGTGCTCATGTGCTGGTTGTTGCTCCTGACTTTGAATATGCCTGTCTTCCAGGGAACTTTCTGCTTTCCCAATGCGATCGCTGTGGTCATATTTCGTTAGACCCCATGCCGGTAGTGGAAGATATTCCTGCCTTTTACCCAAAAACCTACTATACAGTCAATTCCAAGTCGCCCCTTTACTTGCAGGGATTCATTTATCAAAAAAAAATTCAACGCGACACTAAACGGATTCTTAGCTTTGTCAAGGACAAACAACTGCATTCGGTTGTTGATATCGGATGTGGTGATGCAGCCCGTTTGTTTCGCTTGGCGGAACAACGCTCTCGACACGACCTGAACCTGGTTGGGGTTGATCTGATGTTCACCGATGTGATCCTGACCAAAGCTCAAAAATTAGGAATTAAGCTGGTTGAGGGGAACGCCGAAACAGATTTAGCCGCACTGGCTGATGGTGGCCATGATTTGATCCTCATGAGCCAACTGATTGAACATCTCATCCATCCTGATGCCGCGCTGCAAAATATCCGGCCAAAGCTATCGGCAAAGGGGATGATTTTACTTGAGACACCCTGCGTCGGCCACGGGTTGGATTACTGGCTTTTCCGCAATCGCTACTGGGGGGGCTATCATATCCCCCGTCACCTGCATATCTTTCAGCGGGACTCCCTGGCTGAACTAGTGGAGCGTTGCGGTTATCGTGTCCTGCAGCGGGGCTTTTTGCCATCTCCCGGTTTCTGGATCATCAGTTTACGCAATCGGTTAGGGCTTTCAAGCACGGCTTATAGCTCGTCTCCCCTGGAATTTCTCAACTTTAGCAATCTGCTGAGCATTGGTCTCTTTACGTCAATCGATTTAATTGCAGCCATGACCCCGTTGGGCACTTCCAACCAGTTTATTTTGGCTCAAAAGCACTAAACAGCAGATCGACCATAAATTAGTGAGATATCTACTCTGCTTGAGTCAACAGGGAACAGCAGTGCATCAACTTTCCGCTCAAAGTCTTGAGCTTTTACAGAGATAATTCTCAAGATTGATCTCTCAAATCAAAACAATAATTTATAAGATTGAGGGAATAATAATTGATAGCGGTTCTCGTTTCTGGTGAGAAATTTTAAATTCCTCCTGCCGTTTACCTCTTAACCCATAGTGTTGCTTAAAAAAATGATTGACAATGTAAATATAAACTCTCAAGAGTATTCAGAACCAGAAAAAGTCTCTTTATCTTATTTATTTTGGAGTTTTCTCAAAATAGGTAGTACGGCTTTTGGTGGTTTTATGGCTTTGGTATCCGTTATTGAAAATATTATCGTGGAACGGCGCAAATTGCTCAAACACGAAGATATGTTAGACGGAATTTCTTTGGCTAGTGTGTTACCTGGACCAGTGGCTGCTAATGTTGTTGCTTATGTTGGTTATCGTTTACGCGGTGGTTGGGGGGCTGTAGCGGCGGAGACTGCTGTTTTACTACCTTCTTTTTTATTAGTAGTTGGTTTAACTGTTGTTTATCTACAAGCTGGAGATATTCCCGCAGTAAATAAGGTTTTTGCCGGATTTATTCCTGCAGTAGTGGCCATTATCATTAGTGCTGCTTACCGCATGAGTAAAAAAGCCGTCAAGGGATGGCGAGAAGTTGCGATCGCTGTTATCGCAGCTATTTTACTCCAAACCATTGGCGGTATTTATATTACTTTTATTGTCATTGGTGGTTCGGGAATCGTTGGTTGGTTGCTCTATCGTCGTCGAGTCGCTAAAGAGTTAGAGAAACAGGATAGTTCTCACCAAGAAAAATTGGATCTCAAGCCCGTTATTATTCCCTTAATTGTACTTGCTGTATTTTTATCGTTATCATTTATTCCTTTACCTTTAGGATCAGATAGTTTAGCTAAATTATTTACAACTTTTTCGGGAATGAGTCTGATGCTATTTGGTGGCGGCTATGTGATTATCCCCATGATCCAAGAGATTGTGGTTAATAGTTATGGTTGGTTAACTCAGAATGAATTTAGTAACGCGATCGCAATGGGACAAGTTACCCCCGGCCCTATTTTAATCAGTGCTGCTTTTATTGGCTACAAAGTTCAAGGTATTTGGGGGGCAATTGTTTCCACCGTTGGGATCTTTTTTCCGCCTGCACTATTAATGGTGACTTTATCCCATTTATTAGAACATATTAAAGGATCTGTAGTAATTCAAGCTGCCCTGAAAGGGATTCGTCCTGCGGTCATTGGGATGATTTTTACAGCGGGATATGTGGTTGCACAAACTGCGCAAATACACTGGGCTAGTCTATTAATTTTTGCAGCTTCTTTAGCTGCTATTTGGAAATTCAAAGTCGAAGTTGTTGTTGTAATTCCTGTTGCTGGGGTTATTGGTTTATTGCTTTACTAAGTAGCTGGAATTAATTAAAATTCTTCGGACTCCATCGGTACTACCCGATGGTTTTTTTTGTTCATTTTATGGCTTGACTACTCACGGTTCGCTTAAATCCAAGATAGTCAAAGAAATAAAACAGCTCAAGTGTATGCCAGCAATTCTCATTTTAAGATTTCATGACATTAAAATCATGCCCCGAGTCTTTGCAAGCAGGAGAATTGGGAATTACTTCTCTGGTTAGCCTAGAGAACTAAAAAACTAATGAAGGAAGGGGCAATT
>JASJDR010000192.1 GCA_030065615.1 Xenococcus sp. MO_188.B8
CGTTAGTGCAAAAGGTCAGAACCTGATGGCGAATGCCCGTAGCTTCTTCTTCAATTTCAACTATATTTCCTTGTTTTTGGTGACAAATGTATTGGTCAGGATAAATACCATTGTCGTAAAGACCCTGCATATATTCTTGGACAACTTTCATAATTTCTCCCTTTATCCTGAGAAATTCTAATTTAAAAAACGTTAAGTGCGTTTAAGTAAATTTTTGTTTTATTAATTAAAGCACAAAAAAGTAACAAACAAATGACAAATACTGTCATGATTTTTATAGTTTGTGTTATTTACAAACTACAATTACAAAACTAACTGTGCAACACAATATGTAGTAAAATATATTCATATCAAGGCAAAAGCTACTTGTAGTGGTCTTAAAATGAGTTTTATAACTATAGAAAAAACAAACAGTATCAAGAATGTAGATTTGCAGTACGCTTCTGGAACTGGTAGGACTCAATAATGTTGTTATACACTAGGTTTAATTGTTAACAGCGATCGCCAGTAATCAAGATAGCGATCGCAAATCATTTTTGCTTGATCTGATAGCTCTATCTCCGTGAAATTGTAGGCAGTTATATTTGCGATCGCTGCCGGAAGTTGCTCGAAAATGTATCGAACTAAATTAATAATTCATTATTAACAGCCCAGGAATGTAAGTCCCTAGGGATAATGAATTAGATATAGTTGATTCTTCTAGCTCTTACCTTTCTTCTCACGATGAATTTTTCTTCTGCCAATTCCCCTCAACATGACCTATTTGCCAAAGTCGAACAAGTCCGTCGCCGTAGTAGCAAAGTGAAAGATAGCAATATTACCTTGGCTCATGGTAGCGGTGGTAAAGCGATGCGCGATTTGATTGATGATATTTTTGTGGGTAGCTTTGATAACCCGATACTGGCAGAATTAGAAGACCAAGCCAGAATTAGTTTAGATAGCTTAATTGCTCTAGGCGATCGCCTGGCCTTCACGACCGACTCCTATGTTATCGATCCCATTTTCTTTCCTGGGGGCAATATTGGTAGCTTAGCAGTTAATGGTACAGTCAACGATCTCGCGGTTAGTGGCGCTAAACCGCTGTATCTATCCTGCGCCTTGATTATTGAAGAAGGTCTGCCTGTGAAAACCCTGCGTCAAATAGCTCAAAGCATGAAAGCTGCTGCTGATTTTGCTGGAGTGCAAATTGTCACGGGTGACACTAAGGTAGTTAACCGAGGTTCAGCCGATAAAATATTTATTAATACAAGTGGAGTTGGAATCATTAGAGAAGGTATGGCGATTTCAGCCCATAATCTTCAGCCTGGAGATAAAGTTTTATTTAATGGTTATCTTGGCGATCATGGTGCAGCAGTTATCATTGCCCGTGGTGAACTAGCATTGGACACTACCATCAACAGTGATTGCCAACCCCTCAATAGCCTAGTCGAGACCATACTTGATATTTGTCCCGAGGTTAGAGCGATGCGGGATGCCACCAGGGGAGGAGTCGCCACCGTACTCAATGAATTTGCCCTGAGTTCTGAGGTAGGAATCAAACTGATTGAATCTGCTTTACCTGTGCGAGAAGAGGTTAAAGGAGTTTGTGAATTGTTAGGATTAGATCCTTTGTACTTAGCAAATGAAGGCAAGTTAGTGGTAATAGTACCCCCGTCAGCAGCACCAGCAGTGCTCGCTGGCATGAAAGCCCATCCTGCGGGAGAGAATACCTGCGTCATTGGGGAAGTAATTGATTCTCCCCCTGGAGTAGTTTTTATGGAAACAATGTTTGGCACAGAACGCATTGTCGATCTGCTTGTCGGCGATCAATTACCTAGAATTTGTTGATTTATTAAGAAACTTATTAATACTTAACTTGATCTTGCCACGACAAATTAACTAGATCACCTCTGGATATCAGGTACCGATCACATCTGCGTCACAAAAAAAATTAATTTTAACGAATATAACTATCCTCCTGAAAATACTATAACTACAAGTTTTTTCTTGTTCAATGTTTGCTGAATAGAATAGATAAGCAACCGAAAATGATTGTTTTTATGAACTTTTGTTAAAATTGTCCGCTTATAGCTTTGATAACCTGGCTTTATGAAAAGATAAAAATATTTCGTTACAAAAATTTTTCATATCATCATCATCTTTATTTTTGGGAGTCAATATAAAATGCTGAAAAAGTTACTTGGCTTAAATGGAAAATCTGAGGGGTTCTACTTAGTACTGAACGACGATGGATCGAATCAGAAAAACACTAATAAAACTGCCGTAGCCACTAAACCAGCTCAGAAAACTAAAACTGCTACAGCTTCTTCAACAGCGCCCAAAGCTGAGCCGAAAAAAACAGCTGAGCCTAAGCAAAAAAGCAGCACAGCCAAGAAAAAAACTAAGGCTGCACCTGTTGCCCAAGAAACAGTAAAGAAAACAGAACCCGCAGTTCCTGTTGCTCAAAAGCCAGAAACTAAGAGCGACACCCCTGAACCTGTTGCCCAAGAAACAGCAACGCCAACCGAGCCTATCGTTGAGAAACTAGTTTACACAGCAAGTGCAATTAGCGATCAATCTCTAGCAATCAGCGAAAAATATCGTAATGGCTTTGCTGATAATCAACCAGTAGAACTTACTCGGACAGCATCCAAGGAAAATCTAGAACTAGTTATTGAAGCTGCTTACAAACAGGTTTTTGGGAATGCTCATCTCATGGAAAGTGAAAGATTACCCATCATTGAGTCCGAATTACGAGATGGCCAAATTACAGTTAGCGAATTTGTTCGTAGGTTAGCACAATCTGAGCGCTATAGAGCATTATTCTTTGATAAATATCCAAATTCAACAGCAATCGAATTAAATTTCAAACATTTGCTGGGTCGTGCACCCGAAAATTATGCAGAGATCTCCAAGCATATCCAAATATTAGCAGAAGGTGGTTTCGCAGCGGAAATTGATTCCTATATCGATAGTGAAGAATATTGGCAAAATTTTGGAGAATATACAGTTCCCTATTATCGTGGATACGATAGCCAAATTGCCAAAAATGTAGTGAGTTTCACCCACTCCTTCCAAATCTTGCCAGGGGCTTGTAGCAGTGATAAATCAACTTTTAAAGATGCTGTTTCTAAGCTCCAAAATAGTCTCATTCAGAATAGTCCTAGTAAGATTACTGCCCTAAGAACAATTCCTGACTCATTCCCCGAATCCTTAATCTTAGCTCCGCCAAAACCACCTAAGACAATTCCTGATGTGGAAGAATTAATTGCTAATGCTGTGGGAATAACATATTGGGGAATTCCTGCTGTTGTGCCAGACAAAACTCCCGCTGCTAAGAAAGAAGTGGTCTCAACTGCTGAATCAGTCACTGAGACAGTTACCGAAAGTGAACCTCAACCCCAGGAAACCATTACCGCACAAACTTTTGCTACCGATTATTTAATTGCTAAACCCGCACCGAATCGGCGTCCAGGAGCAAGTCTCAATAAATTTAGAGAAATGACTCGTAAGATGAAAGTTAGAGTGTAACTGAGATCTTTGGCGGATGGAGAATTAAACCCAACGTCGTGAGGGAACAAGCTGCTTGTGCAGCAATCCCTCGCACCCCAAAGGTAAGTATTGCAGCCTAATTATTGCCATTATTGCCATTAAAATTTCTCGTGACTCGAATATTATTGGGAGTAAAAAGATAGGTTTTTTCGTCAATCCAAATACTTTGGCCGTCGGTGGCACAACTACAACCCGATAACATATCTGCTGCTTGTCTGGCATGATTGGGTTGTAAACTAGCTAGATTTAAAATTATAGTTTTACGCTCTTTCAGGGTTTTGAGTGCTGGGATGATGTCTTCTTTTGATTGAGGCTCTAAGACATAGATAGAGGTTTTTCCGAGGTTAGCTAAACTCATGTCATTTATTAATGTTGAATGTTACTTCTACACGGTACATACAGACTTAAATTAGTGTCAGTGATCTCTATTCAAGTTGCTACAAAATTGAGGGGCGTCTCCTCAGAGTTAGACTCCGTTAGGGAAGGCACAAATTTGACCACAAGTTAACATAAATTTTTGAAAATTCAGGATTCTTAATTATTCATACCAAATTGATTCAATATCTTTGGCGATCGCGTTGGCTCGGGATAATTCGCTAGCGGAGAGCAAAACTGTCACGTGACCAAGTTTTCTCCCAGGACGAGATTCAGTTTTGCCATACCAATGGACAAAGGTATGGGGTAAACGAGCAATGCGATCGCGTTTACTTTGGTAATCCCGATGAGAATTTTCATAGCCTAAGAGGTTAACCATCACTGCTCCGGCAGTTTTTAATTTGGGGGTCTTGATGGGTAAATCAGCGACAGTTCGCAGTTGCATTTCAAATTGCGAAATATCGCAAGCATCAAGGGTATAATGACCTGAATTATGGGTGCGCGGCGCTATTTCATTAACTAAAATCCTGGCGTCATCGGTGAGAAATAGTTCGATGCCGAAGATCCCGACTACTTGTAACTTATCAACCAAAGTACGAGCAATGTGATTGATTTCCTGGGTTACTCGCTCCGCAACAGCAGCAGGAGCAATCACCCAATGACATACTTGATTCTCTTGATGGGTTTCGACGACGGGGTAGACAATAATTTCTCCCGCAGCATTACGAGCCACCATCACTGCCAACTCTTTGGTAAAAGGAACAAATTCTTCTAACAACATGGGAGGACATTGAAACCTATTCCAAGTGGCCGTTAATTCTGCTCGGTCTTTGATAATAAAAGTCCCTTGTCCATCATAGCCATGACGACGAGCTTTTAGCACCACAGGAAAATCAGTTACCGCTTCGAGATCCGCGATCGCAGATAGGTTGGTAAACTTAGGTACTGGCAAACCAATACTCTTTAAATAGGAACGTTGCTCATATTTATCTAGTAGGGGAGCCAGGGCGTCTAAACTGGGTCGAAAGCAGACTCTTTGTTTCGCTAAAGACTGTAAAGCCTCCAGGTCAATAAATTCATTTTCAAAGGTGATCCAATGGCAAAGATTAGCTAGTTTATTCGTAGCTGCCCCATCATCCACCGCAGCTAAGATCACATCTTTAGCCAAAGCTACAGCAGGATCATCTGATTGCGGAGTTTGTACGACTAATTCTAAATCAAGATGGGGTGCAATCTTGGCCATCATCCAGGCTAATTGCCCACCACCAATAACTCCTACTTGTTTACTTTTCATTTATTATAACTAGCTTCGCTATTCTCAAGAGTAAGATACAACCATATATTTTCTAGGAATTTGGCACTTCTAAACCGTGTCCAGATTCAAAACTGGATTTTTGAAATAGAAGTCACACTCTTTTAACCTTTAACCTTTTCCTCTTTATGTTTCTTTTTAGATTTAAATCAGATTTGTTGAGTTAGCATTATGTGTAATGTAAATGAACTAGCTCTCATTAAGAGGAGACTATGGCAGTAAAAAAACAATTTTCCAGTTTCCAAGAACTTCTAGAAGCTTCTAAAACTCCAGTTTTAGTTGATTTTTATGCGACCTGGTGCGGCCCTTGTCAAATGATGAGTCCTATTTTAGAACAAGTAGGAGCTAGTTTACGTGATCGCCTTCAGGTGGTGAAGATCGACACAGATCGTTATCCGACAATTGCTTCCCAATATCAGATTCAAGCTTTGCCTACTTTAGTGTTATTTAAAAATGGTCAACCAGTAGAGAAAATTGAAGGCTTAGTCCAAGCTAATCAATTGGTTCAACATCTAGCTAGCTTACTCTAAAGTTAATCATCAAAGTTAATCATCGCTAAATCTTTGTATTGGCCTAAAATCAAAAGGTCCAGCGATCGACCCCCAGACTAACTCATCGGTTTCTGGATCTCTGCCGCGATCATAACTAATCAGTTTTTCGTGATCGATCTCAAAACTATTGTCCAGATAGGTGACCCTTCCTTTCCGTTCCACAATACAGGCTTTTCCTGGTTTGATTTTGCCCTGAAAATGACTGCCCATCCAGTCTACGGTCATATCGCAACCAGACATTTTTTCCAGCAGAGCGGGAGTTAATTTTTGTAACTTTTCGCGATCGCGGGATGCCCCAAAAAATTGTTCTTGTTCTTGGACTTTATAGTTTTCTAATTCTATGCGATCGTTTACAATCGAAAATTTCAATACTCGCACACGATAGGGATTATTGAGCATAAAGTCATAGGCCTGTTCTAAAAATAAACTGGTACCGCCTAGTAATTCATCAGACAAAGGACGCATACAGACACGGATATTAGCAAAAAATGGAGGATTTTCGTAAGCTTGTACTTGATTACTAAAATCGGCTGCCATCCAATTTACTAGAGTTTTAATATCTTGAGAATGAGTCATAAGGATTAAGTACTAAAGCAATAGCAGGGAGTAACGATTCACCCTGCTATTATGGTTTTGTTTTACTTTGGATCTTGATGATCTTTAGCTAGATTGTGAGCTAAATTCTGGATAATACTTCTTTGGCTGCGGCTAAAGTTTGCTCAATATCTTTCTCAGTATGAGCTAGAGAAGTAAAACCAGCTTCAAATTGAGAAGGTGCGAGATAGATTCCACTTTCCAGCATTCCGCGATGGAAACGAGAAAATTTCTGGAGATCAGATTTTTTCGCATCATCATAGTTATGGACAGGACTATTGCTAAAGAACATCCCAAACATGGCACTAATTTGACCACCTACTACATCATGCCCTGCTTCTTGGGCAACCTTCAGCATTCCACCGGCTAATTTCTTAGTAATCCGGTCTAATTGTTCATAAGCACCAGGTTTTTTCAGTAATTCTAAAGTTTTAATCCCCGCAGTCATTGCTAAAGGATTTCCTGATAAGGTGCCTGCTTGGTACATCGGCCCAGCCGGAGCAACCATTGCCATAATATCAGCCCTTCCACCGTAAGCGCCTACAGGTAGACCTCCACCAATAACCTTACCTAAAGTAGTTAGGTCAGGAGTTATGCCAAATTTAGCTTGTGCGCCACCGTAAGCAATACGAAAACCGGTCATAACCTCATCAAATACTAGTAAAGCACCATATTCTTGAGTCAGTTCTCGCAAACCTTCAAGAAAACCCGCATCGGGGGGAACAAAGCCAGAGTTACCAACTACTGGTTCTAGAATAACTCCAGCAATGGAATCAGGATTTTCAGTAAATAATGCTTTGACAGCTTCTAGATCATTGTAAGGAGCAGTTAGGGTTGCTTGGGTAGTGGATTTAGGAACACCAGGAGAATCGGGTAAACCCAGAGTTGCTACTCCAGAACCTGCTTTAACCAAGAACATATCGGCATGCCCATGATAGCAGCCTTCAAACTTGATCACCTTTTCTCTACCAGTAAATGCCCGCATTAAACGGAGAACCGACATACAGGCTTCTGTCCCAGAATTGACAAAGCGTACCATATCAATACTAGGTACGGCTTCGATTACCATTTCTGCCAACACATTTTCCAGCACGCAAGGTGCACCAAAACTAGTTCCTTTTACTAAAGCTTCTTGCAAAGCTTTAATGACTTCAGGATGAGCATGTCCACAAATTGCAGGCCCCCAAGTGCCCACATAATCAATATATTTGTTGCCGTCTACATCCCAAGCATAAGCGCCTTGAACACGGTCAAAAACAATGGGTTGTCCTCCTACGGATTTGAAGGCTCTGACAGGGGAACTGACGCCTCCTGGCATGAGTTTTTGTGCGGCAGTGAAAATCTCTTCAGATTTAGTGGTGTTAAAGGAAGTTGTAGTAACCAATAGTTGCTCCTTATATCTTATTAGTCTTGTCTCTTGTATCTCTGCTTTAAAACTCGCTTCGCGAAAAATAGCTGTAAGCTCTAAGCTTTATAGCTAAAGGTTGTTTGTTAAAAATAGGTTTATTGAGGGATACATAATAATCAGCAGTCTCTAATTATCCTATGTTTGGGGAGTTTGTTAAAGTTATGGCTCAATAATTCTTAGTTAATTTATCTTAAATTATCTTGACAGATTGAGTTGTATTCGGAAATTAGCTCTTAGCTTTAAGACTCAAACAGATTTTCCCTAGTACAATTAGCCGAAATGGCGCTGAGTAATCGCTTATTTCTATCCTAAATTATGCCGTGCGGCACTATATCACTATTGCGCCATAGTATAAGATGAAACTAAAAGTATTACATTTTCTAAAGTCAAAAGCCCCCGACGGGGAATTCAAAATTCAAACTCGCGCGTTCCTTAGGCGAGGAAACCTCGCCAGGGTCGCTCGTCAAAATTCAAATTTTTATCTTTATTTGGTTTCTTAATCAATTACATACTCTTGACAATATTTTTTCAGTAATCAACCAATTACCAGCAAAGTTCAGTCTTCCAATAACTTCAATCTCGCCTTCATTTTTTAAATCCAATAGCTGCTGATTTATCTGCGGGTTAATAGTAATTAATTGCCAAATTTTTTGTTTAATATTCTGTGGGTATGTGATCGTAAATTTATAGTTTTGTTCTCCGAGAAGATGACAAACTCCACGATAATAATTTCCTCTGGTTACACAATAATTATCAAGTTTGTTTTGAGGGTAATTACCATCAACAGGATAATGTTCAGGATGATCTAAATAATATCTTTGCCAGTATAGCCATTGAGGATCTTTAGGGGATAAATTAAATAAGGGAATGACCGCCGCTGGGGCAAATCTATCTTGTAATAAAGCCTCTTGAATAGTTCTCACTGCTAACTCTCTAGGCTGACAATTGGACTCAATACATAGCTTCGCTGCCATACCAGCCGCTTGTCCAATATTCATAACAATAGGTTGTAAACGAGTACTGCCATTAGCAATATGAGAAACAGAGATGTTTTTTTCACAAACTAATAAGCCATCGATCGATTCTGGAATGATCGCGTCATAGGGAATAGTAAAAGGCGTCCCTGTCCATCTTCCTCCCCATTTAATAGATTTAGGTTGTAATGAAAAATCGCACCCTGGATAATGATGATCGTTAGGATAATTACCGATCGCGATCGCGTTTACTTCTCCCTTACTATTGACTGGTAAAGCAGCAACAGAGCCATTAGGTAGAGGCAAAATATCATGTTCAGTAATAGTAGTTTTGCCCAAAATTCTTCTACTTTCTCGATAGTAAGGGTGTAAAGCAAAGGAATTATCAATTTTCAATTCTGGGTTTAGCAAGCTATTATTTTCCTGCTGGGGAAAAATGTCATTAGCTAATCCATAATTTGCCCCTAATTCTGCTTGCAAATACTCAGCATAGTTATAACTATGGCAATAAGCTTCTGTTAAAAACTCGTTAGCTGCTGTAGTAGATTCTATTAAACGATTTAATCCTCTTCCATAATCATTACCAGCAATTGGCCAATTGATCATGTATAAATTATCAGACAGCTTTCCATAGTTGAGAAATTTTTCGGCACCATAATTGTCCCAAGTATTTTGAAAAGAGGAGCCAGATAGAGGAATATTAGCAGTAGAAGAGATAGATTTATTCCCAATTAGATTATCACCATAATTTTCTAGTAAAAATACCCAAGTTGGTGCTTGTACCGCATATTGATTTGTCAACTCATTATGAGAGATAGGTGCACTAGGTTCACTAAATTCTGATTGTAATTCCCAACCCCAACGATGGGGAATGTTTGCTATTGCCAATAAATCTCCCAACTCTGTAGCGTCAATAGTAATAGTTGCTTCTATGATCAGATTAGAAAATACTACTACAGTAATGCGATCGCCATACTTAATGACTGATAAAGGTTTACCAAGCTTAATTACATTTAAATTATCTAAGTCTTTGATCCAATCGGCAAAAATTGCTGCGCCAACGGCAGGATGATAAGTAAATAAACTAACCCAAGCATTATCTAAACCACCGACTTGTCTTCGTTGTAATTCTCTTATATATTCTCCCCATAAACCCGTTTGCCATGAGGCTAATTCATTCCCATCTGGGGCACAAACTCCTCCAGAAGTTAGCATTCCTCCCAACCAAGAAAATTCTGTGGCTAAAATAGTTTTAACTCCATGACGAGCAGCTTGAATCGCTGCTGTCGTCCCTCCTGTACCACCACCGACGATTAACACATCTGTGCTTATTTTGTCCATAAAATTAGGTTAAGAAAAAATTTCTTAGATAAAATAAATAATGTTAAATATCTGTTGCCTCAAAGAACAATATCAAAAGAATATATCTTTTCGCTATCTGAGTATAGCTAGTATTTTTTTAATTGTGATCCAGTTAACTTTTGGCGCAACTCAAAGCTATCGTTTTTATAAACAAATAGTCAATAGATTGAAAACTAAAGTTCAATCAAAAATGAAAATTGTTCAAACTATTGCTTCAGAAGACATTTTAAATGCTAATCAGATAGCATTAGAAAAAGTTTTAAAAACCATTAATGAAGATAGTGACATTATTTATAGTGTAATTGTTGATCAGAATCAGCAACTAATTGCTTATGCAATTAAACCAGAAAATTCAATTTTTTCCCTACCTTTTCAACCTCTAGATAAGCAAAATATATCTCTAGAATATTTGCAAAAGATTAGCAACCATGAATCGATTATTGAATCACAACAGACTATTTATTCAGGGAATGAGATTTTAGGAGAGGTTTGGATTGGTTATTCCCTAAAGAATGCTCATCAAGATTTGCTGAAATTTGGGGTCGAAAACCTACTAAAAGCAATTTTTATTGGTATTTTATTTGCAGGTATAACTCATATTATTTTTGATCGAGAAATTCTGGCTCCGATTAAAAAATTAAAAGCGTTAGCCAAGGATATTACTGGAGGAAAATTAGGAACACAAATTATCATTACCAGAGTAGATGAAATTGGCGAGTTAAATTCTGCGTTAAATATTATGGTATGGCAATTACAACAAAATCTGAGTCAATTAAAAATTGCTAGAGATGAAGCTTTAATTGCAGAAAGAGCTAAAAGTCAATTTATGTCTAAAATGAGTCATGAATTACGGAGTCCTCTGAATGCAATTATTGGTTTTACTCAAGTAATGCAACATGATTCGCAAATCAGTATTAAGCATCAAGAACAGTTAACTATTATTGAGCAAAATAGTTTACATCTTTTAAATCTAATTAATGATGTTTTGAATATCAAATATATTGATTCTGGTAAATCAAGTTTTAATAGAAATATTTTTAACTTGTATGATTTTTTGCAATCTCTAGAACAGATGTTTAAATTTAAAGCTAAAGAGAAAAAGTTGGGATTATTATTTAAATATGAAGAAGGTATTCCGCAATATATAGAAACTGATGAGGATAAATTACGTCAAATCTTATTTAATATTCTCGATAATAGCATTAACTTAACTGACCAAGGTATCATTACTTTAACGATTAAGGGCAAAAGAGATCCAGAGAATGATTATGACTATATTTTATACTTTAAAATTATTGATCCGGGAAGGGGAATTCCTCTAGAGCAAATGCATAATTTACTGAGACCTTTTGCTCAAACAGAAAATAGTTTAGAAACTACTAATGAAATAACATTAGGATTATCTATGGCCCAACAACTAGTAGAATTAATAGGAGGTGATATTAATATTAAATCTCAAATCAATCAAGGCACTGTAGTTCGCTTTTTGATTCCAATTATTGAACCTGATATTTCTGAGGCTAACACTCAACAATATCTTACTCCTAAAACAGAACAGTTAGAACCCGATTCTATAGAGTCTCAATTTTTCTATAGTAGCTATTTTAGCTATAAGTTAACTAATGAAAAGTTGGCGGATATGGATCTTAAATGGTTGCTAAAACTGCGAGATGCTACCACTAAAGTTGATAATAAATTGATTTTGCAAACTCTAGAGCAAATTCCTGCCGAGCATGAAGATTTACGACAAGCATTATTGGATTTAGTAGAAGATTTTAGCTACGATTACATTTTAGACTTAACAGATAAAGCCCTGGAAAAAATTAATAATTAATGGCATTAAATATTAGGTATTTAGGTATTAGAGAACAAAATAAGTAAACAATTTTGCGTTCTCATTTATTGGCCAACGTATTTAATTAATATTTCATAAATAGGTACGCCTTAACTAATCCTCAATTACCATCAAAATCTGGAAATTCTATAGTTTTTATAAGAATTTTCGCCAAAAAATGCGATCGCATATACCCTAGAGATATAGAGATAAAACTCTCCACAATATTATCTACAGCAAGGAGGGACAAATGGCGATCGCAACAATTAATCCGGCTACCAATGAAATCATCAAAACTTTTACCGCTTTAACCAACCAAGAAATTGAACTGAAACTGGCTTTGGCAGATTCAACCTATGGGAAATACCGCCAGACTAGTTTGACCCAGAGAAGTCAATGGTTAAATAACGCCGCAGCTATCTTAGAGCGAGATCAAGAAAAGTTTGCCCAAATCATGACCTTGGAAATGGGCAAACCCCTTCAAAGTGCGATCGCAGAAGTCAAGAAATGTGCTTGGGTATGTCGTTTCTACGCCGAAAAAGCTCCCGAATTCCTAGCAGATAAAGCGATCGCAACCGATGCTACTAGTAGCTATGTCTCCTATCAACCTTTGGGGATTATCCTAGCGGTCATGCCCTGGAATTTTCCCTTCTGGCAAGTATTTCGCTTCGCCGCACCTGCTTTAATGGCGGGCAATGTGGGACTGCTCAAGCATGCTTCTAATGTCCCGCAATGTGCCTTGGCGATCGCAGATATTATTCATGAAGCTGGTTTTCCTGAAGGTGCCTTTCAAACTTTACTGATCGGTGCCAGCCAAGTTGCCGATATTATGAAAGACGATCGCGTAAAGGCAGCAACTCTTACCGGAAGTGAACCCGCAGGCGCTAGTTTAGCTTCAATTGCGGGAAGTCAAATCAAAAAAACTGTTCTTGAATTAGGAGGCAGCGATCCCTTTATTGTGCTCGAATCTGCGGATCTGGATCAGGCTGTGGCAACAGGAGTGCAAGCGAGAATGCTCAATAATGGTCAATCCTGTATTGCCGCCAAAAGATTTATTGTGACCGAAAATATCAGCGATCGCTTTACTGAGAAATTAATCGCTAAATTTAATGATCTTAAAGTCGGAGATCCGATGGCGAAAGATACCGATATCGGTCCCTTGGCAACCAGACAAATTTTAACTGACTTAGAAACTCAAGTAGAGACTGCTGTGGAACAAGGAGCTAAAGTCTTAATCGGTGGTCAAGCTTACCGTGATCGCCTTGGTAACTATTATCCTCCCACCATTTTGACTAATATCGATCTGACTTCGTCTACTAGTAAAGAAGAATTTTTTGGCCCTGTCGCCATGCTTTTTGTGGTTAAAAATCTTGATGAAGCGATCGCCCTTGCCAATGATATTCCCTTTGGTTTAGGTGCTAGTGGTTGGACGAATGATGCTGAGGAGCAGCAGAAATTAATTAATGCGATCGAAGCTGGAGCGGTATTTATCAATAGTTTAGTTAAGTCCGATCCTCGTTTACCATTTGGTGGTATTAAACGTTCTGGTTATGGTAGAGAATTGGGAGTTGAAGGCATTCGGGAGTTTGTCAATCAGAAAACTGTTTGGGTTGAATAGTAGTATTAAATTTATCCTAATTCTAATGCGATCGTTAATTTGCTTGTAAAGCTTCCCAACTAGGACACCGATTCAGTAATCAAGAGCAATCATTAATTGAGAGGGATAGGGAAGCAAAAGAGAGATAGGGAAGATAGGGTAGTGTGCGAAGATAAAGGGGAAAATGAGAAAACAAAAAACTTAACTCTTCCCACCCTTCCTTGTCCACCCCCTCTCCCCACACTCTCTACCTTCTTCCCACACTCCCCCCTCTCACATAACTAGTAATTTATAAATACTGAATCGACGCTCTAGCAGTGGCAAATTCAGCTTCAATTTGTAGAGCTTCAGCTTGGTATTCTCGATCTGTTGCCATTTCTGAGAAAGCGGCATCTATATCTGTTTTTTCTCTAGCAGTAAGTTCATTACTAATTGCCTCAGCAATGAATTGATTGCGACTTTTGATTTTGCCTTGTTTCACTAATAACTCGACTAGGGGGAAAATGATCTCACATCCGATTAAAACCATTGGGCAGATCTGTCGTCAACAGGGACAGAAGTTGATTGAAGAGCTGATTATCTTTGCTCATGACCAACTTCAACAAGGTCAATCAGCCGACGAAGTCTTTTCG
>JASJDR010000193.1 GCA_030065615.1 Xenococcus sp. MO_188.B8
TAGAAAACCAAAAATCTCCTCAAAATTAGTCGCTTCGCGGGTTGCTTATTGGTTTTGATTCATCTCACCGTTAAGCCTAGCGGCTTTAACGGGAGTCCTCTCAAAACATTTTCTGATAGAACAACTCAAGGAGCAGTAGAGGGAATTAATCAAAAAATTAAGTTAATTAAGAGGAGAGCTTATGGGTTAACTAACTTTGGTAATTTTAGGAGAAGAATTCTATTAAATTGGCATTTTTGTTAGTAACTTATCATACTTAGTCTAGGAGAGCCGTTATGAGTAGACTCTTACTATTGGAAATTGCAAAATATTCTAAATATCCAGGTCATACCTATCAGACTTGATTCTAAATTTATTAATCGTTGACAAACAAACAAACTGAGAAAAAATCGAATAATCACACAAAGCATGTTTAGCAATTGCTAAATCACTTTCAGATAATAAAAACCAAGCATACTGTCTTACTTCTGGCTCTTTATCTTGTAGAGCTGATGCAATTAATTTTATTCCTTCTATTCCTAACTCAAAGGCATCAAAAAGAGCATCGACTTTTTCATTAACTAAGTTACTTTTCAGTCTTTGCTCAATATTATTCATCTATGCTCAGCTTCACCATGAGTTAGGTCTTAGGCTAACTAGTATCAAACTTTTGTCAATAATCTAACATCATGAAAGGTAGATAAAGTTTTAGATAATAGATTTTTTGCTCTTAAATATCTTGAATTAACAAGAAGTTAAGATACGAAAAATCAAAAAAGGTAGGCTAATTACTTATTCCCTACTCCCCAGCTGCTACCAAAACCACTGTAATATTATCCGAACCACCTGCTTCTTTAGCTGCTGAGATTAATTTCTCGGCTGTTTGTTCGCAACTTTCACACTCGGACAAGAAATCCTGAATTTTTTCGTCAGGAACTTCTTCGGTCAGACCATCACTACACATCAGAATCACATCTCCTGATTGAAAATCTAATTCTTGAAGCTCAATTTTATATAAATCTTTACGTCCTAAACATTGAGACAAAACATGACGCCAAGGATGGATTTTGGCCTGCTCCTTGCTGATTTCTCCAGATCTAATTGCTAGACTAACCCAAGTATGATCTTGTGTTACTTGTTCCAATTCTGACTTCCGCCACCGATAAAGACGCGAATCCCCGACGTGAGCACACCAAGGACGCTCCCGAAAGATTGTTACAACAACGGTAGTTCCCATATCCTTCCGTTCGGGATGTTGTAATTGATCTTCCAAAATACATTTATTTGCTTTGTCAATCGCTTCTTCAAGAAGTTGGTCCGAAGAAATATTCTGGTCATCCCAATAGGTTTCTAGATGAGCGCGAATTTGTTCCGTGGCAATTCTACTGGCTTCTTCTCCTCCAGCATGACCACCCATTCCATCAGCTACAATAAAAAAGCGTCCTTGGGGATCATCGATAGAATAACTGTCTTGGTTGGCAGCCCGTACTACCCCTGTATCTGTAAGACCTACAAAACGGCGTTTCATAAAAAATTCGTACTACAATCTATAATACCGACAAAGTTAAAACATACGATCAATGCGATCAATGCGCTTCCATAACCGTAGCAGTGACCAACCAGGGATAATTGCTATTCCCAAAGCGACTGCTGCTACGACATTATAACCATTAACTAGTAACAGTGTCGCAGAAAGCACAAAAGCACTTAGTAATATGGTGTAATTTGTTCCTAACTGTACTGCGCTTAAACGGCGCAAGATTCTTTCGGATTCGAGAGAGCGAGTACGAACTCGTAATTCTCCCCTTTCCAGTTTTTCTATTGTATCCTCAATTCTTCTTGGTAGCCCTAAGGCACTACTACCTACTTGAACAGCTTGTTTTCCTAATTCATCAAAGATGGTACCGTTGTTATTTTCAGTCATAATCTGCATTGCGAAGGGTTGAGCGACTTCCATAAAGTTAAAGTTAGGATCTAAACCTTTTCCTACTCCTTCTAAGGTTGAAAAAGCCCGCATTACAAAGGTAAAGGTAGCGGGAAAGCGAAAAGGTTGGCCATAAGCGATCTCATAGAGATCCTCACTAATAGCATCTACGGATTGTTCCTCAAAAGGTTTATCCATAAAGTTATCTAGCATATATTGAACTGATCTTCTTACTGGAGTAAGGTCTCCTGTGGGGACTAAAGCGCCTAATTCAATGAGAGAATCTACTACCAAAGAGGAATTTTTTTGAGCAATGCCAAACAGGGTATCCATTAATTTTTCACGAATATTATTCTTGATTTGCCCCATCATGCCAAAATCGTAAAAAATCAGTGAGCCATCAGGACTAACGGCAATATTTCCTGGATGAGGATCGGCATGAAAGAAGCCATTGTTTAACAGTTGATGGAGATAGGCTTTGGCTCCTAATCTGGCTAGAAGTTTACGGTCCAAACCTGCTGCTTCGAGGGCTTCGTAATGACTAATTTTAATTCCTGGGAGATATTCAAGGGTTAAAACTCTCGGAGAGGTGTAGCGCCAGTAAACTCTTGGCACACTGACCCAATCCTGATCGCGGAAATTGCGACGAAAAGTATCGGCATTACGCCCTTCATTGAGATAATCAGTTTCTTCCCACAGAATGCGAGAACATTCTTCATAAATACCTAACCAATCTCTTCCTTTACCCCAACGAGGGTGGTTTTGGAAATAACGGGCAATTTGTTTTAATATTCCCAAATCAATGGTAAATAATTGTTGTAGTCCTGGGCGTTGTACTTTGATTGCTACTTCTTCTCCGCTATGGAGTTGTGCTTTATGCACTTGTCCTAAACTGGCTGCAGCCAGAGGAATCGGATCGAATTTACGAAATAAGTCTTTAATTGGTTTTCCTAAATCTTCTTCGATAATGGCAGCTACTTGCTCATAACTAAAGGCAGGAACTCGATCTTGGAGCTTCGTGAGTTCTGTGACATATTCAGTGGGAAATAAGTCAGCACGAGTCGAAAATAATTGACCTGCTTTAATGAAAGTAGGTCCTAGTTCGAGCAAGCTTTCCCTAATCCAAACTGCTTGTTTATGCCGTCTAGCTGCTAATTTTTCTTCGCTAAAACCGCCAGAATACGTCCATTTGCGGTTATTACGCCATAATGTTAAAGATAAAGTAAGGACAAAAGCCCAGATATCTAAGCGACGACGAGTGCGGGAATACTTTTTGCGATTCCAACGATAGGATTTGGTATCAACTTTTTCTGGTTTTAGAGATCGCTTTAAGTGATCGGGCTCGTATTTTACCAAGGTTTCGGATTTGGAAGAAAGGGCAGACACTCGATTTTTTAATTAAATTTAATAAAGTACGGTTTCTTATAGAGACTAGAGACAAGGATATGTATTTTATGAATTACGATATTTTTTTAACTCTGCTCTTAAACTAGCAATTTCTGCTCTAAGTTGGTCGAGCATTTCTTGTAAATCTCCGGGAGAGGAGACAGCGCTAAAGTTATAATCGTTGCTTGTGATGTCACTTGTGCTGCTAGGAGTTGGAGCTGTAGTTGTACTTGCGGTTGTACTCCTGCTTGATTGTTGAGCACGGGTTTGTACTTCTTCGATAAATTGCCTTAGATACTCTCTTTGTTCGGCGTCAAATTTACCCAATTCACTCATGGCATGGGTATAAGTATCTTCTAGCTTTTCGCTCAAAACTTCGGCAAAGGCTCTGCCTAAAAAAAAGGCATCGACAACTGGGTTACTCATGGACTACTTAATCTTTCTTAATAGCTTTCGTAACAAATTATATCTCGGAATCTTGTTTCCCAAGGGAAGAATTAGTTAATTTACCAAAAGTAGCCTGCAGTAATCTTAGTTTGGTGTTGTTCTTGACTATACTGTAGAAGATATTCACGAGTAATCGCTCCTTCTAATCTAAGTATTTTTATTTCTTCTTTCCCGATTTCCGTATCGGTAGACAGCAAAATTACTTGATGGGAAGCGCAAGGAAAGTAACGTTGAATTAAATTAGAGCGATGGGAAGAGTCGAGTCTTCCTAAAGGAGTATCAATCGCAACGGGTAAGTTTTTACCTGATACTCGGGCTAAACTCCAGAGAAAAGCAATGGCTAGTAGTTGTTTTTCTCCTGCGGATAATCTTTGTTTGGGTAATAATTGTCCTTGCGGATCATAGAGAGTAATGCGATAAGTTTCTGTCTCAATAGATACTCGATGTACTAAGTTGGATTTATGTAATAAATAGCGAAAGCATTCGGTTACTTCGGTTTCTAGTTTGTTGAGTTTTTTAAGTGTTAATTTTTCGCTAAATATTTTGAGGGTATCTTGTACTCTAGCTACGGTCTTAATAAGATGTTCTTCTTCCAAATTATCTATAGCTTGTGTACTATATTGTTGAAGTATTTTTTTTATTCTCTGTTGATTTTGCTCAATTTCTTTGACTAGAGTCTCGATTTTATGTTGCTCCTCAAGATAGCTTCTTTGGGATTTATTGACTTCTTTTTGGGCTTTTTTTACTGCATCATCAAGTTTTTTATATTCTTCCGGAGATGCGGCGGTGGCTAATTGACTTTCAGCTTGTTCCTTTTCTAACTTTAATTGTTGGAGTTTAGCCATAGTCTCCGTAGCTGATTGTTTTTGATAAGATATACGATCTTTTTGTAAGCTAATTAGTTGCTGTAATTCCTCTTCAGTAATATCGAGATAATTTGCTTGCTGAGACTGAAGTGAATTAAATAAATATTGATTTTCCTGAAAAATAAAAGATTTAACCTTAGTAATAGTATCTTCTGGCAGAGTTTCCTTTTGTAAGTGCGTCAATAATTTGCGATCGCGTTCTGCTATAATATTTTTTGCCTGTTGGAATTTATGAATTTTAACTTCTTGTTGGCCTTGAATTACTGCAGCAGATAATAAATCTGAGACTAACATCAAAGGTAAACTGGTTCCTGCAATATTTTTTAGTTTCTCTCGTTGTTCTTCTATGGTCTTATCTAGTAATTTTATTTTTTCTTGCAATTGGTTACTCTCTGCGGCAATTCTCCCTCCTTCTTTGCAAAATTTATTTTGAGTACGGGCAAGTTTTTGTTGCGCCTTTTTTAATGAGCTTTGAACTGTTATTAAATTGTCTTTTCTTATTTCTATTTCTTGTTTTTTATGATAGATTTTATCTTCTAGTTCTTCAATAGTTTGTAACTGTTCTTTACTGGTTAGAGATTTTTGTTTGCGACTAACCAAGACATCGAGATCTACAGCTAATTTTTTTGACAACTCCAAACCTAATAAAGTATTAATCGCTTCGATAACAGATGGTGATGGCTCATCAGATTCGGCTAACTCTTTGACTTGTTCCCCATCAAATAAAAATAAATTAGATATTCCTAAAGGTAAAATAGCTTCTATATATTCATCCCAATTTTCTTCTAAAATAGGATCATAAGTCCCTTCACGAATTACACTTAGACTATCTTTTCCTTCCTGAGGATGTTTATTCCAAGAACGAATAATTTTAAATTCTTGCCAATGATTTTCGTGAATATGCTCGAAAGATAATTCAATATTGGTTACTTGTCCCGATGTTATTTTATTATTAGCTAATTGTGTTAAAAAATCACCATAACTAAGATGATTTCGCGATGAACATTGAGCGCGATGTCCATATAATGCTAAACGAATTGCATCAATTAAAGTTGTTTTGCCTCCACCATTCATCCCCCCAATAAGAATAATTGGGTGAACAACTCCGTTATTGTCAGGACGAAGATTTATTATATTGCGATCGGCATACGCTCCAAAATTTTCTAATACTAATTCTGTAAATATCATTATTTAAAACTTAATAATTATCGGGCGAATAGAATTCACTACTTAATCTCTCTTGGTAAATTTAATATTTCCCCAAGTTTCTTGTGGTGTTGCTTCTTCTTGGTTCTTAGTTAATTCAGCAACTTTTTCTTTTACCTTAGTGACATTTAGATCATTAGCTGCATTTTGTAGCTCTCTTTTTTGGTGCGCATTCGCGATCGCGTTTTCTTTACTTCGAGAACTAATAGCAAAACATTTTTCTAAGCTTTTATAAATTCCACGACGATGAGACTTGATATGATATTGCCTTTCCGTATCTAATAGATTCCTCACCAATTCCAGATACATTTCATCATCTCCACAAATCTCCTTTAAAATTTCCCATTCATCGTTACCCAGCATTTTATGTTCATCGGTAGCAATGCGAGGGTCTTTAAAAATTTCTCCTGTTACCTCCTGATAAATGTAAGGTAAACTATCATCAAACTCATGTTTTTCTTCTAACCAAATACGACGAATTTCACTTAATTCTTCCGTAGTAATTAGGGTGATATCTTTAAATTCTGCTGGTGCAGTTTTCCTTATTTTTACCTGTGCTTCTAATACTATAGTCAACCAATGTTCTCGCCATTTCTTAGTATAAGGGCCTGGTATTGCTTCAATAGAAATTCTGCCGTTTCTTTTCCTTTCAAACAATTGGACATTACCGTGAAGTCTGCGAAAATCTCTTCTCTCATCATCTCGATAGGCATCTAGTTCATTACGAATATCAAGTAGAGGTTGCAACCATTCTTTCTCTTCATCATTTTGAATCATCGCCTCCATAGATTTATCCTTGTTTACCAAAGTACAAACCCAACAACCAAAACGGGAATCTCCACAACTAGGAGTTGAAGTATCTACCACCAAAGGACATTCATTATCTGCTGTCGCACCACGATACATAGAAAATAAATCTTTGTTGCTATATCCCCAAGCATTTTCATATTGCATCAGATAAAGCCAAACCTCATCATCTCGCCATTCTTGAATCGGGCTATAAATTAATGCATTAGGAAGAGTATCGCTATATCTTAAATAGTTGGACAAATTTGAATTAGAGTTGATGATATCGTCTACTTTGGTCGCTTCATATCTTGCCATAGTCGCAGCCCGTGTTTGACTCTCAGCTTTACGAGTACCTAAAATAAGAAGCACTTTGCCACTAACTCGAATCACATTACGGATAAAGCTATTGGTGGGACGAATTTTTAACCTTTCTGTACACCAACGGAAACTCGGACGAGGAGAGGGATAACCTTTACCAATAAGATTAGTCCAGAACATATATTTAAGTTCTGGCGTAAGTAAATGAGGTTCAATAGGCAAATTCTGTTTTTCCGCCGCAACTCTCATCTGCTCTAAAGAGTGATTGACCCAAGATGCCACGATAGGATTTTCTACCAAAGTATCTGTAGTGATCACGTAAATCTTTTTCGTTCTCTTTTCTTGTGGTAAGGTCGCAATAGCATTCCAAATAAGTTGTAATACGGCGGTAGAATCTTTCCCTCCTGAATATCCAACTACCCAAGGTACGGCATCAAGACAATACAATTGTTGGATTTCTTGGGTTAACTTATCGATATGGGTAATCAACTCGGAGACATTACGCGAGGCTGACAAGGAAGTTTGTGCCTGTGTCATGTTATCTTTCTTGGTGTTTACAGTTAGATTATTAAACAACTAGATTTGACAATAACAGGAAAATGGTCGATTTATCTTAACAAACTAGGCAAATTTAATAATTTAACGGCGTGAAACTAACCTTAGAAAAAGTTAATAACTTAGAATGCATTCTAATAGACTATAGATATCGGCAAAACTCTCAATCATAAAAATACTTGGACAACTGAAAGTTAAATATATTGGCTGGCTGGCCTTAAAATAGCTCGACAAGTTCCAGTATCTAGTTGCTTGTGATTGGTAATAGTCAGAGTTTCTTTGCCTGTCTCAGTGACGCGACGCATTTTGATATGACATCGCTGCGTAAACAGAAGTTAAAGGAAGATGATATTTTCCCGCAATCAAATCCAATGGCTGACCCATTCTTAGATACAGAATAGCAATATCGGCAACCGTCATTCGAGTGCCAGCAATACGAGGTTTTCCACCTCTGACTGCTGATGTAATTTCTACATGCTGATTTAGAGTAACTTTCATAGTGAAATAAGATAAATAATCATAATTCCTAAAGATTTAAGTCGTTTCTGGGGTCGTGAATTTCTAAAGCAGAATTAGGAAGTAATTTAGTGGTGAATATAGCTAAATTACAAGTATCGGGCTGTTTTGTAGACCGAAATTTAATAGCTTCTATGTTTGGAAAATTATAAATTAAGCTACCTAAACTTTGGGTATAAGAAGGAATTTGTAGAATATCTTGGTGATATTCCCAAGGCTGATTGATTTCTTGCCAATCGATATTTGCTAATTCACATTTAACTTGATCGCTAATATCTATGACTTGTGAAAGATGAGCCTTAAAGCAAATTACAGTGTGAGGTGGTAAAGGTTTGTTATTAAGTTTTAAGCCGTAAAATTTTTCTGTGGTTGCGGTTAAATCTTTCTCTCCACAATATAAACAGGGAAAAGATAATCCATTAGGCGGACGATAATTGTATCTTCCTCCAGTTTTTTCTGCTCCTTTAGTTGATAGTGGATCACCTGAATAACGATAGTTGACTGTGCGATAAAAATATTGATCTATGTTAGTGATAACAGCATTTTCTAAGTTCATTTGGCTTATAGCATGGGAAATACGCTGCCGGTTTCTCTATCTAGCATAGTTGATTAATAGCCAGCTGAATCTCCGTAATAGATGCGCTCTACTATTTGTACTACTGCATCAACATCATTATCTAGAAGTCGATCTAAGGGGGATATGCCACGCCATTCGACTAATGGTTCTTTTAACCAAGCTTGTATATCCGTCTGAGAACCATTGGTTAACTCCCAAAGCATTTTCAATGCATAGATCAAAGGCTGTATTTTTTGTGTAGTTTTGGTAGAAGCTAGATCTCTTTCTATCGTGCGACTATTGACACCAGCAATTTTAGAGAGCTGGGAATAGTTAACATCTATAAATTTAGCTAACTGCTTGAGACTTAAATTACCTGATTTATAAATCGGTAAAACTGGTTTGACAGTGGGTACGGCTGATGTGGTCATGAGAGTAGTTTTTTATTTACCCTTCCATGCTACAAAAAAGTCTTTAGATGTACAAGATATCTGTCTTATTTTATGTCGTATCCACAAACTATTGTAGAGACGCAGTATTTTATTACGTCTCTAAAGCTTTTGTAGTTTAGTAGCAATCTATATTCTGCTTAATTTAATTTTTATTTTGACAGTCTAGAGATCACACTTTTAAGAATTTAGTTATTGAGCATAACCCATAGGGAAACTATTACTAGAGCAGAAATGATTCCTAATAAAGGATATTGTGATGAAATAGTTAAAATTAGAGTTATAACTTCTAACAGGGTTTTGAAAGCTTCGAGATTATCCATAAAGTTGTTGGAAAAAGCTACAACTTTATGAAACTACACTCGTGAGTGAATACAGTACTGAAGAGTACTTAAATGAACCTGAATTATGACAAATTTTTAATTGATAACTAACTTACTTCCTGAGATATGCCTGAGTTAGGCGAAGCGGAACAGAATAAGGACTATTATTCTAATAGAATTTCCCCATTAGTAATGACTCGTTCCCTTAGAATTCATCCAAGCAAAAAACAGCTAGTTAAAGATGCTGTTTATCGTAATGGCTTTGCTCGCCAGCGAGACTTAGCGGAAAACGTAAAACTGGCATTGTCCACTGTGAGCAATTTTCTCAATGCTAGACCTGTGTATTGTTTAAACTTTTTCGAAATTAGTATGAGATTGGGGCTAGATCCGAATGAAATATCAGATTCATCTCCTCAGAGCAATAAAATCTCACCAATATCAGAAACTAAACCAAAAGAAATTGAATCAGACCTTAGTAAGAATCAACTAGAAGCGAAAATTTTTGACTATGTTGAACGTCCTCCTATCGAATCTCGCTGTTATGAAACTATTTTGGAACCAGGTTCTCTACTTTGCATTAAAGCTTGCGAAAAAATGGGTAAAACTAGCTTAATACATGAAATTTTAGATAAAGTGGGTAAAGCTAATTTTTTCACCGTATATTGGTCTCTATTGCTGGCAGATGAAACAGTTGTAAAAGGAATCGACAAATTCTTACGCTATTTTTGTCGATTCGTTGGTCGGGAATTAGGATTACCGAATCAACTAGCTGATTATTGGGAAGAGGATTTGAGTAGTTGTCATAATTGCACAATTTATTTTGAGGAGTACCTATTACCACAAATAAATAGTCCGCTGGTTTTAGCCCTTGACAACGTAGACAAAATTTTTGATCTTCCTTTTGCTGGAGCCTTTTTGATGATGTTACGAACTTGGTATGAGGAAGCCCAAAGTAATTCCCTCTGGCAAAAACTACGTTTAATCATTTCTCACTCTACTGAGGTTTACATCCCCTTGGACATTAATCAATCACCCTTCAATGTGGGTATACCTATAGAATTACCAGAATTCAATATAGTACAAGTAAAAGAGTTAGTTAAACGACAGGAACTAAATTGGGATACTTCACAACTTAAGCAGCTTATATCTTTAGTGGGCGGTCATCCTTATCTAATACAGCAAGCTGCCTACTGCGGAAAAAAACAACCAATTACTTTTGAGCAATTTCTGCGAGAAGCACCTACAGAATCGGGTATTTACAGTTCCCATTTGAGATCCCATTTGTTGAATCTGCAAGAGCATCCAGAATTAGCTGAAGCGATGAGAAAGGTGATTAAGACAACTAAAACTTTGCAAATAGAAACACTTCACGTATTTAAACTACAAAGTTTAGGTTTAGTCATAAAAGAAGATGACTATGTCAAGCCTCGTTGCCGCTTGTATGCTCAATACTTACAAGAACGCTTGTAGCCTACCATGCTTATTCCCAAAAAGCAGTACTCAAAAAACGGAATTAAAAACAAAATTTATGATGATTGAAGAACAAAACTCAGTGTATAAATATCAAGTTGGAGGTAGTCTCAAAGCTGATGTGCTTACCTATGTGGCTCGACAGGCAGATAAAGAACTTTATAAGAATTTAAAAGCTGGGGAATTTTGCCATGTGCTTAATTCTAGGCAAATGGGTAAATCCAGTCTAAGAGTAAGAACAATGAAACAACTCGAAGAAGAAGGGATAACCTGTGCTGCTATCGACCTAACTAGGATCGGTAGTGAAAACCTTACGCCAGTAGGTTGGTACAAAGGATTTTTCTATGAGCTAGTCAAATCGTTAAAACTATCAGAACGAATCAACCGCAGAAAATGGTGGAAAGCACAAGAATTTTTATCTCCCATACAGCATTTGAATAAATTTATTGAGGAGGTTTTGCTGGTAGAGATTCCTTGTAATATCGTTATTTTTATCGATGAAATTGATAGTGTTCTGAGCTGAGGGTTTTCCACTGACGATTTTTTTGCGTGGCTGCGAGCTTGCTACAATCGGCGTGTTGATCGACCCGAGTACAATAGGCTCACATTTGTCTTAATAGGTGTTGGAACACCCCATGATTTTATTAGAGATAAAAGACGAACCCCCTTCAATATAGGAAAAGCAATCGAACTCTGTGGTTTTAAATGGAATGATATACAGCCATTAGCTAATGGTCTGAATGAGATCGCCAATAATCCTGAGAAACTGCTCAAAGAGGTTTTGTGTTGGACGAAAGGACAGCCTTTTCTTACCCAAAAACTTTGCCATTTGATTTCTCTTTCTGGCTCTTTGATTTCTGATGGAGAAGAGAAAGAATCAGTTAGACAGTTAGTTATAGATAAAGTTATTAACAACTGGGAAGCTCAAGATAATCCAATCCATCTGAAAATCATACGCTATCGCATCTTAAAAGATGAAAAACATACAGGAAAACTTTTAGAAATTTATCAAATAATTTTAAAAAATCAAGAAGTCAATGCTGATAATAGTTTTGAAATGATGAAATTGCAGCTTTCTGGACTAGTAGTAAAGCAAGACAATAAGTTAAAAGTTTACAATCCAATTTATAAAGCTATCTTCAATGAAAATTGGGTATATAATCAATTAGATTTTCAACGCCCTAAACTTTATGCTGAAAAATTTTCAGCTTGGATAGATTCAAATCAATTAGATGATAATCAATTATTAAACAAAGAAGAGTTGTATAATGCTCAAGAATGGGCAGCAGATAAAAGTTTAAGTAATCATGATTATAAATTTATTTCTGCTAGTCTAGATTTACAACGAAAAAAAGCTGAAAAAGAAGCGGAAGAAACATTAGCTAATGCCAAGAAAAAAGCCAAAAGTCAGTTATTAATTGGAATTTTTGCCTTGTTAGGAATATTAAGTATCGGAGGTACAATCGGAGTTCAAATAATATCACGTCAAGTACGCTTATTAAATTTCCAAATAAATACAAATTTACAAAGGCGAATCAGCACAGGAGAAGATATTCTATTAAACCCCAACTTAGATAAAAGAGCAGGTGCACAATTTTTTACTAACGAAATTTTTGAACAAGCGGCTCATAAATTCAGAAAATCGCTTGAAAATGAACCAAATGATCCAGAAGCCTTAATTTACTGGAATAATGCTAAATTTGCTAACAGTGATTCTATCTCTATTGCTGTTGGTGTACCTATTGGAAAAAACAAAGAGGTTGCACAAGAAATGTTGCGCGGAGTTGCACAGGCGCAGAATGAAGTAAATAAAAACTGTGAAATCCAACCAATCAGCAACGACTGTGGGATTAATGGTAGACCTCTACAAGTGAAGATTGTTAATGATGATAATGATCCTGAAATTGCTCAAGAACTCGCTCGTCGATTGGTCAAAGATAGAGATGTTTTAGCAGTAATAGGACATAATGCTAGTGATGTTTCTCTGTCTGTTATTGAAATTTATCAAGATCGTTTGGTAATGATCTCACCAACAAGCACTGTTATGGATTTGACTACAATCCAAAATTCTAAAGTGAACTATATTTTTCGCACTGTTCCTGGAATTAGAGATATTGTGGAAGAGCTTGTTACACAAATCGCCACACAATTTAATGATAATGATCCTAAAATCCTTCTATGTTATGACTCTGATGCAGATGCTAATCAATCCTTTAAAAATGAATTAGACAGATTACATAATGAAAAAAAACAAAATTTTGAGCTAATCAATACAGTAGAATGCGATTTTAGTAATTCTAATTTAGACTACGAATTAACTATAAACGAGGCTATCGAGCAAGAAGCAAATAGTTTACTTTTAGTTCCTCATATAGACAGAATCCATGAGGCTATAGAGTTAGCAAAAATCAATAATCATAGACTTAAGCTGTTTAGTAGTCCTTCACTATATACATCTAAAACACTTGAATATGAATACAGAAAGAAGGCTGTAGAAGGAATGCAAATGGCTGTTTATTGGCATCCTGAGACAGATATAGAGCATTATTTCTCTAGCGATGCCAAAGAACTTTGGAGAGAAGACTTAAATTATACTATCGTGACCTGGCGAACTGCTATGGCTTATGATGCCACTCAAGCAATCATAAAAGGGTTAAAACAAATTACAGAAGACTTAAAACAAGAGCCAACTCGTCAAGGTCTGCAAAAAGCCTTGTCTGATGAAACAAATTTTTTCTTTGATGGTGCAACAGGAAGAGTTGGGTTTAAAGATGGAGAACGTATACAGAAAGAAGAATTTTTTGTTGAGATTATTAAACGGGTGGAAGATTCTGAAATTGACTTTAATTTTGTCCCTATACCTGATATTGAAAGATAATAACATTATTATCATAGATTGATTTATGGATATTGATGAAGCTTTCTAAAGAACTTGAAAGTAAGACTAATATTAGGTTTATTCGTTTATTGAAAATAGTAGAACAATTTTTTGGCAAACCCAGAAATAAGGGAACAAGTCACTATCCATTTAAAACTCCTTGGCAAGGAAAACCAAGAATTAATCTTCAGCAAGGAAAAGGCGGCAAAGCAAAACCATATCAGGTAAAGCAGGTTAAAAAAGCATTGATTAAACTAAAAGAGATACAAGCGAATCAAGATAATGAATAAATTCACAGAATACATTAAACATTACTCCTATTCAGTCAGCTATTCACCAGAAGACGAGGCATATCTCTCTGAATGTCTTGAATTGGGAATCTTGGCACATGGGGATAGTCAAGAAGAAGCCATAGCTCAAATCAAAGAAGCAACCAGAGTACATTTACTAATGTTGGAAGAAGATGGCGATGAAATTCCGCAACCCTTTACATTACAAAAGAAAAAAATAGCTTAACTTCCTTTGCGTATTTAGTATTTATAATCTGTACTTTCTCCCAATCCTCAAAAATAAATTCTCTTCGACAACGGCAAATCCCATATAATTTA
>JASJDR010000194.1 GCA_030065615.1 Xenococcus sp. MO_188.B8
CGCCGCGAAAAATATCTTAACCGTTGGGCAAATGGGGATAGCTTGTGGAGAAACCGCTACCGAGGAGGTGATGCTCTCACCTCTAGGCAAGTTTCGTTGAAGCAAGAATCCCCGTTCCTTTTAGGGCGGGGAGCAGTCAAATTAAATTCTAGCTTATCAGTAGCTACGCCATAATATTTTTTTGCTTCTTCCGCAGTCTCCATGAAGTCTTCTATAGTAAACATTTTGTTTTGAAACAAGCTAATAATATCTTCTTGGTCAATAGATACAAACCGCCCTAGTTTGGAAACTGCTATATCTACAGCAGAAACTAAATAGAGAGAAACTAGCTGTGATTTAGTTGTATGTAGTAATGAGGATCTTTCTTTGTAATCTGGGTGAATAGGAGTAATAGTCGGGTTAAAATTGCCATCAAAATCTAGGATACAATAGTCACCTTCTTCATCATTAAAATCTACAGCTTTAATAGCAGATTCTAATAATTTGACAGGTTTTAGCTTTTGGATTGGCTCTAGCTCGGCATCTATGTCGTTACTAGCCCTACTGCCGATATGCAAATGTATTGCACATCCGCCAAAAAGATAAACTTTAACAGCTTCGTTGGGAAGATTATTGTAATTCCTCTCAAGGTAAAAATCTAAATTTTCAAACATCTTAAAAATAGCTTGAGAGAAAGGAGTCTGAATATAAGGCATCTACTTTAGCAAAAGATTCTAAACAATTAGTATTTTGAGATTAATGCCCAAAATATGCAATAGTGAAAGATGAATTATTCACGGATAAATTTCGGTGGTAAGAGTTGTTTTTCCAGCTATGGTTAAGTTAAGGAAACCAATTCTCAAAGGCAGTATTACAAGTGGATTACCCACTTTGTCCAATAAATAACCATACTTATAGCTCTAGATTGGCATTTCAAAAAGAGAAACTAATAAGCCCTAGGCAAAGTAAGCTGAATCTCAATTTACCCTCAATTTAATTAGGAATAGTTCTAAGTAGTTGTTTACTAATTGCGACAAAAGATGATTAGATGCTCAGTTCCTGCTCCAGAATTCCACTTAGTCGGTACAGCTAGTAAATTTGCCTTGAAAAAAAATGGCAAGGTTAAAAGTTTTGAATTAAAAACCCCAAAAGGGAATTTTTGCTTTAAGATTCCTCACCAATTACATAAAAGATTAAATTGTCAGCTTTATCCTAACGTTAAGTTGGAAGTCAAAGGAAAAGCTGATATTTGCCCAAAAAAAGCCAAAATCAAACTAAAAATAGAGCAAATTAACGTACTTTCACCAAGCCCTAGTCCTTCACCTTTTGACCTGGAATTTTTCGACACAGCATCAGAAAACGGTGGGATTCTCGAAAGTAGTATTACGGCAGCCAATAGCGCGAATTCAGAACCAAAAGGTAAAATTCTACTCTGTAAAAAATCTTCTTGTTGGAAAAGAGGCGGCAAAGCCATTTATGAAAAAATAACAGAGGAATTACGAGAACAAGGTTTAGAAGATAGTGTAACTGTCAAAAAGACTGGCTGTATGGGACGTTGTAAATCAGCACCAAATTTAGTTGTTTTGCCAGGTAAAAATCGTTATAAATGTTTTAGTGAAGGAGAAATAAATAGTTTAATAGATAATCATTTTCCGACCAAATGCAATATTTGAAGAGTCAAACTCGCGCGTTCCTTGGGCGTTCTAAAGGATACCCCTTCGGGCGGGAACGGGGGCTCAAATAAAAGCGGTGCGTCCGCGCAGCGACTACCGTCAGGTCTCCCGTCGGGGTTTCCCCGACTTGGGAACGCGCACCAAGAGACAGGATTAACTAGTGATCCTAATTCATCAATCACTGAAAGCCCCCATCCCGGAGCTGCGCAAGCGTCAAAAGTAGTTCACAATTGGCGCGATCGCCAAAGTAATCACTAAAATCACCCTCAAGCAGACTAATAATGGGTTGCAGCGTCATACAGAAAGATAAAGTAAATTATTCTCAATTAATTTTTGATAAGAAATTGCTTGAGCTTAATCTTTAAAATAAATATGTATGAGTATTAATGATATTATCAATATCTAATTATTGAGAAATATTCTGATTTTTAATCATCTCAGTCAACATGGAGCATCCAGTAATACTCGAACTGCAAAATATAGTCAAACTCTTTCCCAATAGTAAAGAGCTCGCGGTAGACAATGTGAGTTTTAGTTTAGAACAGGGAGAGTTACTGGGGTTATTGGGGCCTTCTGGTTGTGGAAAAACTACGTTATTAAGAATAATTGCTGGTTTTGAAACTATTTCTCAAGGAAATGTCGCAATCGGCGGCAAACTAGTTAGCGATCGCTCTTACTGTTTACCCCCTGAAAAACGTAACACGGGAATGGTTTTTCAAGACTATGCTTTATTTCCACACTTAACAGTAGAAGAAAATATTGCTTTCGGTTTAAAGTGTCAGCAAACTGCAAACAATAAGATCTTTGGACTGAGTTCTGTTGTTCGCCAACAAATCAAGTTCAGAGTCCAAGAAGTTTTAGAATTAGTAGGACTTGAGGACTTAGAAGATCGCTATCCCCATGAACTATCTGGAGGTCAACAACAACGAGTATCTCTAGCTAGGGCTTTAACTCCCCAACCTGCCTTGATTTTATTAGATGAACCGCTAAGTAATCTTGACGTTCAAGTTCGCCAAAGACTAAGAACGGAAATTCGTTCGATTTTAAAAGCTGCGGGTATATCGGCGATTTTCGTCACCCACGATCGCGAGGAGGCATTGGCGATCTCAGATCGCATTGCCGTCATGTGTCAAGGGAAATTAGAACAAATAGGAACGCCAGAGACAGTCTATACTCAGCCGTCTTCACCTTTTGTGGCAGAATTTGTCACGCAGGCGAACTTCCTCCCCGCCCAAAGAGTCGGCAAAGACTGGCAAACAGAACTAGGAACAGTAACTCTGGCTTCTAATCATCAGCGACTCAATTGCGATCGCGGAGAATTGATGCTCTGTCAAGAAGATATTGCCATAACGCCTGACGAAAAGTCTGAAATAGTAGTTACCGGCAGACAGTTTTTAGGTAGGGAATATTACTATATTTTGGCAACACCTTCAGGTCAAAATGTATATGCTCGTACTAGCCTAAGTAATTCAATTGAAATAGGGACCAAGGTAAGTTTATTAATTCGTTCAGCATCTCAGGTTTTTCCTTTGAATTAACCATATTAAAATTATTAGTAGAACTTGACAAAACCCAAAATTAGCTTTCGAGGCAGAATTTTATGCTAGATGATTTACAAAAAGCTCTAGTTGAAGCCCTTCAGGATGAATATAAAGCCCGAGCAACCTATCGGTTAGTAATTAGTGAATTTGGCGAAATTAGACCGTTTACCAACATCAAGGAAGAAAGCGACATCGTATTGGTCACAGAGGCAGAAGACATTGTTACTGTTAATTTAATTCTGTTTGATAGCCTTGAAATAGAGCAATGCTAAGTACTTTTTAAACACGAGTTGTGGTTTTTGCTCTCTGCTGTGGACTTTCTCTGGCACTGCGATCGCCAGAAACTCTCAGAGGACTCCGAGTGCGCTTGAGGAAGAAAATTGTTCCTGCCATAGCTACCACACCACCGATAATCCAAGCTAGAGAAGAACCGGGATGTTGAGCGAAAGTGGCAATTTGATAGAACATGACCGCTACCCAATAACCTAAACCTGTAGTCCACAGGGCAACTAACACTGTCCAACCTAAATTAGTTTCGCGGTAAACTGCCCCAGTAGCCGCAACACAAGGAAAATACATCAGCACGAATAAGAGATAGGCAAAGGCTCCTGTAGTCCCGTCAAATCTTTTTGACATCTGACCAAAAGTACCTAATGCGACTTCTTGTTCTTCAGCAACAGCTTCTCGATCTTGTACGTCCCCAATATTTAAGCCGATAGGATCGAGCAATTGATTGCCCAAATCGGCTAAATTAGAGGGGATACTCGCAAAAGCTTCACGAATGCCATCCCAAAAGGCAAAATCTGCCTCTTCTACTTCTTCTCCTGCTTCTTCGGCTGCTAATTGACCGTAAAGAGAATCGAGAGAACCCACCATCGCTTCTTTGGCAAATACTCCTGTAAAAATACCTACGGTAGCGGGCCAATTTTCCTGGCGCACCCCCATCGGGGCAAGTAAGGGGGTTACCGCTTGACTAGTAGCGGATAAAATCGAATTTTGGCTGTCTTGTTGACCAAAAGAGCCATCCGTACCCACAGAGTTTAACAAACCCAAGATTGCCACCATCACGACAATTACTTTGCCCGCTTTGAGCAAGAATGCCCTTAGTCGATCCCCAGCACGGATGGCAACTCCTTTGGGCTTAGGAATATGATAGGGCGGTAATTCCATCACAAAGGGTGAGGCTTCTCCCTGCATGATCGTGTTTTTCATAACTAATCCAGTAAAAATAGCAGCCCCAATACCAATTAAATACAGACCAAAAACCAGGTTTTGTCCATTACGCGGGAAGAAAGCCGCAGCAAACAAGGCATATACAGGCAATCGAGCCCCGCAGGACATAAAGGGATTCATCATGATAGTCATCAAGCGATCGCGTCTATTTTCGAGAGTTCGCGTTGCCATAATTGCCGGTACATTACAGCCAAAACCTACCAGCATCGGGACAAAAGATTTACCAGGTAATCCCACCAACCGCATCAATTTATCCATGACAAAGGCTGCCCTTGCCATGTAACCCGAATCTTCGAGAATCGAGAGAATAACAAACAGTAAGCCAATTTGGGGAATAAAAGTAGCTACGGTTTGCACCCCACCGCCGATAGAAGTCACGAAACCGATGAGCCATCCTGGGGCATTGAGAGACTCTAACCAAGCTTGCGGCGCATCGACAAACACCGTACCAACGGAAATATCGAAGAAATCAATAAATGCCCCACCGATATTGATAGCGATGAAAAACATCAAGTACATCACCACTAAAAACAGGGGGATGCCAATCCAACGATTGAGAACAAATTGGTCGATTTTGTCGGATCTGGTACTACTAATATCTCTAGTTTGTCTTACTGCACCTTGGATTAGGCTACGAATAAAACCGTAGCGACTATCAGCAACAATAATATCGATGTCTTCGTGTAATAGTTGGTGAATCTTACGACGATTTTCAATAACAATTTGATCTAATTCTTTACCTTTTAATTCAGGAGCTAAGCGGTCTTCGTATTCTAATAGTTTGAGGGCAAACCATCGGGTAGAAATCTTTTGATTTCGTCCCTTTGCCCTGACTAATGGTTCAATTTGGCTTAGTGTATCCTCAATTACTGCTGGGTAAGCTACCACCGTTGGCAGATTCCCAGGATTATCGATCAATTCATTAATTTTGCTTCTGAGGATCTCGATCCCTTCTCCCAAAAAAGCACTGATTGGGATCACAAAACAACCCAATCTTTGGGACAGAATATCACTATCAATCTCTAATTCTCTTTCCCGAGCTACATCGATCATATTCAACGCTGTGACCATAGGCACACGCATCTCCATAATCTGAGTGGTTAGATAGAGGTTGCGTTCCAAATTAGAAGCATCGACAATATTAATGATTAAATCCGCTTCCCCAGACAAGAGATAATCTCTCGCAATCAGCTCATCTAGTCCCGTGCTTTCATCTTCGGCATCTAAAGAATAAACTCCAGGCAAATCAACAACGGTAATTTCTATGTTGTCATAGTTGTATTTACCCTCTTTGCGATCAACCGTTACTCCAGGCCAATTTCCCGTGCGCTGATTAGCACCTGTGAGATCGTTAAATAATGTGGTTTTTCCACAGTTAGGATTACCAATTAAGGCTATTGTCTGTTTTTTCATCCTCTTATCTCTTACTTAATAATTAATTCAATTCCTCAACTACCAACGCCGACGCCTCGTCCTTGCGCAAACTTAATTTAAAGCCTCGTACTAAAATTTCTACGGGATCTCCCAGAGGGGCAACACGAGTGACGGTAAATTCTGTTCCAGGAGTTAAACCCATTGCCAGTAATTTCTTCTTGTAAGCTTTTTTGGCTGTGTCATCAGTTGCCTCGTAAAGGGCTACTTTCCCCTGCTGATTGACTTGTAAATCTCTTAGAGTGGTTGTACTACTTGCCATATCTTGATTAACCTCTTGCACTTCTACTAAATAATCAAAGGGGCGATCGGAAACTAAAATTTGTTTTGCCATTGCGCCATCAATTCCGATGCGAGTTTCCCCCACGGCAACAACTAGATTGTCAGCAACAGTCTTGACGACTTCAATAGCCATCCCTGGAGCTAACCCCATACCTACTAGTCGATTAACCCCATCTTTGCTTTCATAGCCAGCAATCCACAGGCGATCGCCTGACCGCGCCTTGGCCAATGTCATGATGGAGCGTTTTCGATGGCGATTCCCCCCTTCTCCTACTTGATTGCCTCCTCGATGTCGATCTCGATGTTGTCCGTTGTTGCTATTTCCGTATTCCATTTTCTTTACTCCCTTATCTTTTTAGTTTCTCCCCGCCTTCTCTGCTCCCTTATGCGCTTGCGAAGCTCTACCCGAAGGGGCAGCGGTATCCTTTAGGACTGCGCCTCCCTGCTCCCTACTGCTCGGCAACCAAAGTTACCATCACTTGATTAGCCATTCCTGCCCCCAAGCCAATTTGCTTGTCTTGGATGCAGATAACTACCGAACCACTATGAGTCTTAATAATAATTTGAACTTCTGAGCCGAGAGTTAAACCCATCTGACTCAGACGATGTTCCAGGTTTTGACCACTGAGAATTTGAGCGAGCACAACGCGATCGCCAATCTCGGTAGTTGATAGGGGAAATAACTGTTCCCTCACCAATTGTTTCTGGTCTACTAGTCGCGCCAATTTATCTCGATTTAGCTCATCTTCTGGCCTTTCGGGCGTTCCTCCAATGAAGGTAAAACCCCATTTATTGATTTTTTGAAGCTTTTTTTTCGATAGTTAGGCTCGCTGTTCATCCTCCCCTAATTCGTTATTTTAAAGGCTCTTATTGGAATATAAATTATTGAATACTATTCTTAATTCAGGTAATTTTTTGGTTGATATTATTAAGAGGAATTAATTAAAACAACATTCTAGTTGTTGAAAGTATTTTTCATTTATTGTCCATGATTTATACATACCACAACTAACTGTACAAATAAATAATGGTTAAGATATATTTAATCTTTGGTCATTTAGTCATAAAAAAAGCCTTTAAAAAAGTTATTTACCTATACGCAGAATGTTTCTCTGAAATCTTGGCACAGCCAAGATTTCAGAGAGTGGATTAATACCCTATTTTAACTAAACTACGTTGTTTAAGTAGCGTTTGATAATGCTAATTTTCCAGTCATATCGATTGTCAAGAAAGAGTAATCTAAGTTAACTAAAAATTGAACCAGTGACTACTTCTTCGTCTCTGTCTATTGAGAAAATATCTAAAAAGAATAAAATCATAAGTATTTTATTAAAAACTTATATCCGTCTAGCTGCCTAAGCTCCCAGTTTCCAACTTTAATTCTTCAGCTTAGAATATCTATTTCTGGGTTAATTTCTGCGAAAGTATAGTCAATATTAATCTTCAAGACAGATCGAATTAATGGTAGCGATCGCGCTAAAATACGATACTAAATCCTGTTGAAATATCATCATGAGCTAAGCCCATAATTAATAATTATTAGCTACGAAAGTTAAACCTGTCAGCTTAGGGTTTTATGAAGAAATACTTAACTATTATCGGCTGTCTGCTGCTGTTTTTTCTGCTTACGTTTTTGATGGTTGAAAGACTGAATCTACCGATTTTAACTGAGCCAGGCTACTTAATGGAAACCAAGAGTATTAACACCGCAGTAATAGGTGTTACTTTACTCACGCTAGATGTATTCTTGCCAGTTCCTTCAAGTTTAATCATGATTGCTAACGGGGCATTATTTGGTATCGCTTTTGGTGCCCTCTTGTCCCTTATAGGTAACTTAAGCGCTGCCCTGATCGGATTTTTGATTGGCAGAAGGGGCGGGACATTACTCAATCAGTTTATATCGCGATCGCAGCGGGCGCAAGCTAATCGACTTCTCGAAAAATGGGGCTTATTAGCCATTATTGTGACCCGTCCCATACCTCTGCTAGCTGAGACAATTGTGATTATGGCTGGCACATCGGAAATCAGCTGGCACAGGATGGCTTTAGCAGCATTAGCGGGGTCTTTACCAGCTTCTCTACTCTATGCAATCACTGGGGTAACCGCTGCTAGTTTTAACAATAGCTTACTGACTTTTGGATTAGTCTTGTTGATTGCTGGCGGATTTTGGCTGGTAGGGAAGACCAAATTAGTTTAATTCCCCCTACCAGTAAAATTCTCTTACTTAATCGATGTTCTAGGGCTGTGCGTCACGGGATACAAGATTGCACCAACGCTGTAACAATTTCCGTTTACCTAAGGAAAGATCGCGAGTAACTGACATATACATGGTACTTTCCCACATACTATTCTTAATTTCACCATTTTCTTGGATATCCTCACCAAGTACAGCCTTGATTTGCATCCAAGCCCCCTCCATTAAGGTGCGATCGTCTAAAGGAATTACCTCTGACATGACTGGATAAATTAAGTTATAAACTCGGAAAAAGTTGTTATACATGAACTCCCAAGTCAGTTCATTGTCTGGCTTGTTAACTAAGTCATTGTCGAAAGGCATGACCCGAATCGTTGTGTAGTTGAAGTAACCAGGAAAATTATTTTCTTTCTTTGTCTGAGGCACTGGCTCATTAGGTCCAAAGGGAATTAACTGAAGATTGCAGCATCCTGGACTAATTCCACTCAAAGTAAAGGTTGCAATTCCCTCAGGGTTAACCTCAAAAATTTTGCCTTTGGTGTGATCTGTGTCAATGACTTCCCCAGATGCGATCTCTACCTGCCCAGACGGTGGTTGTTGCGGTTCAGAATTCTTAGAAGACTGGTTTTGGGTGATGAATTTTGACTCAAGAACCATGCTGTTTTGGGCTGACATCGATTGAGTTGCCCAGTTAGTAGGAGAGATTATTCCCCAGCCATTGGTATATTGAGCTACCAGCAGCCGTGTCCCAGCAGGAGGCAAGACACCCTTGTATCTAACGTGCACTGTGCAGGTTGGTAATTCATCCTGTTCGACATAAACTCCCCTGTCATCGCTGACTGCCGTAAAAAGCTGCTCTTCCAATGCCCTAACACATCTTAAGCCTTGCCTTAACGACAATACCAACTGACCTGTCTCGATTTTCTCAACTAAACTTTCATCACTCAGGGGAATATCAACAATGCCTGCCTGGGTTTCATAGGCTTTCTTGTTATAGTCATTGTAAGAGAGGGTGGCAATATCAGTGACGGCTTCACCATTGATGAGCTGTACTCTCAATGAGCCAAAATCCGCTTTGTGAGCTGCCCGATCGCATTCAGGGAAGGTATCGATTAAGTCCAGACTCAAAATCTTTTGCTTACGGTTCAATTGTGCCAATATTGGTCCGAGTTGGATTTCCTGACTGCTGTTCTGCGGGCTGATTTTTGGTCCTGGTACTAAGTAGCGACCAGCAGGAGCAGTAGCAGGTTCTTCCTGATTCCAAATCCCGATAGAGCCAACCACGAGAGAATAAGCAGGGTTGTCAAATATCTCACCAGCTAAATACAACTTACTTAAGTCTTCGTCATTGCGAGGTTGTTGGGAAATTTTGTTGCGTAGACCATTTTGATAGTAGAGAGTTCGATAGCTACAGAAACGAATCATCAGCCCCTGTGCCCCAGGTTGCTTCATTGCTTCGGTTAATGCTGCCAGTAGCTCGGAGCCTTCTTCGTTAGTAATGGTTAGCTGGTCAAAAGGAATAGAAGTTTGCCACACGCCACAAAAACCACTCGCAGCTCCAGCACCACCTTTAGGAGCTTCAGCGTTGGTAAAAGTTAAATTGCGTGAATTTGGCGATACCCAGTACGAGTACATTCGATGGTGTCGAGGCCCTTGAATCCCTGTCTTTTGATCCCCAATAGTCAAATGATCAAAAAAGATCTGTGATGCCCAATAAGCATAGGGATCGACATCAACTAGGCGGCAGGGAGTAGGTTTATCATTAAAAATATTCCCCACAATCTGAACTCCTTTGCCAAGGATCAGATCATCCTTCACATAACTACCGTCAGCCATCGTCCCCCCAACAATTTTGGTCTTTTGGGCTAAGGTGTTTTCGTAGTCTACAAAGTTACAACCGTGGGCACCAAAGTAATTCCAACCGCTAGGAAGTTGACCTTTTTGATAGGTCATCATGTATCGCTTGTAGGTATCATAGGTAACTCCTTCTGGCAATGGCGTTGTTACCTGATTAGAAGATTCATTATAGTTTGCAGCACTATTGTTAGCTGTATCTGGATTCCAGAATATTTCTCCTGTGAAGTAGAGACGAGGCAGAGATAGAATGCTCATCAGTTTAGTCCTCTTAACTTATTACTTATTACTTATTACTTCCGCGCAGCGGCATTAGTTGCTAGTCTTAACGCTGGCGCTTAGCTAGTCGCAATGACCAAACAAAATCCATAGGGATAAATTCTTTTTGTTCAATCTGGTCTAATGTTTCTTGAGGAAGATCGCCGACATAGTAGGATAAATTACCTCCTCTGGTATCCACAAAAGACAGACGAAAAGGTCCCGTATCTTGAGTCGTAATGCTGGCAAAGGCATGACAAGTAATACAGGACGAGGCATGCTGAAAATGAGATTCGATTTGGGAATTTGCCAGTAGCGTTGGTTTGTTGAAGTCAATTTGAGTTCCGACTAATTCGTAATTAGCATATTTAGTCCCTTTTTCCTGTAAGAGAGGTCGAATTTGCCTATTGACTGCCTGTGCATCCTCTGGAATACCCAACTCAATTGTGGAGGTCGTATATTTGGCATTGTTGACATTTTCAAAGGTTGTCCAGGCCCATTTTGGTAATGCTTTAGAGGTGATATGCATCCCTGTAAGAGCGGCACGACCTACTTGATAAACAGGGTTACCTTGACCATCGATTACTGGCTGACCATTTTTCTTAATTTCTTGATAATAAGCATTGCTGGTTATGTAGGTATCGTTGATAGTTTCGTAGTTAGGGTTAGTTTTGTCTAGCCATAACCAGGATGTTTTGATTTCCTTAGCATTCCAATTAAATTGAATACAATCCCCAGCGAGAATCTGACTTTCTTGGCAAGATTGTGCCACTTTTTTCTGACCGTTGATATTGTAAAGTCCTGTTTGGTAGGGATTTTCGCCCAAGATATAGTCGAAGGTGCTTGCATTCATCGCTAATTCATAGCGAATTAGATTACCTTGATTATCTTCGTTAGACTTGAAAACTAAACCAGATACCTGTTGAATCAAACCAATATTTTGAAAGGGTTCATCAAGGGGCAATCCGAGCTCTTTTGCCTTTTGCAATACTTCTAGCGGGACTTGCTTCTGGGTTTCCCAAGGTTGAGGTTGAGCGCCTTTCGGTAAGTAGACTTCGCTGGTTGCTTTCCAACTTTCCCAAACCACTGCCTCGGGGTCACCAATTTCTTTGTTAGTATCGGGTAGCCAAGGTTTCTCTTGCTGAGCTGGCCAGTTCAAGGCAATGAACAAATCCCAGGCGTAGCAATCGCTCTGATTTTGCGCAAATTCTGCGGATAGTTCTTCACTAGCTAAAATTTCGGCAATATTGTCAATATCTAATCCTTGACAGGCTGAATCTATGTTAGTGTAAGCACTGCTTGCTTTGGGGGTATAGATCAAGCTGCTTAGGAAAAAACAAAAGCCGATCATCATTACCAATAGACATTTTCTCACCAGCGATCGCGATTTTGATTTATGCATTAGTTTTTCAATCCTCTCTAGCTTGGAAATTTTTAACCAACAAACGCTTTTCTTCTAATCATTTCAGTAAGGGGGTAAACGGCATGTTCAGGCTGCCGCACATGTAGCCCACCAAAAGATCCCCATCCGAGCCGCCAAACCAAAATTGCACTGGCCAAACTTGGTCGATATCAATTTTTCCAGGAAGCTGTCCCTTAATGTCCTTAACTGTCTTATCCCCGTTGATGTTGAATGACCAAGCTGCTTTTGACCCTAGTTTGCTAATCACCCGAGCACCCCAAAATTCCCACTGGTCGAGACGGGATTTGAATTTTTCCTTTTTAGTGACTAACTGTTCAATATCATTTGCCGTCGGAACTTCTTTGAGCTAGTGGTCTAAGTGTTCAATCTAATTCCGTACTTACTGTTTAATAAATGTATTGATCTTGATGTGAAGCCAGGTTATGTCGAGAAACACTTATGGCCTTTTCTGGTGTTACTCCTCGGCGGAGGAATGTTTCCGATGATGTTTGAGGATTTGCTTGTGTCATTATCCTGTATCGGTTATTTATTTAAATTTAAGAAAAGCTTTACCAAAAATATACAATATGCATTAATTTGCATTTAAGCAAAGTCATTCAAAATTTAGAATACTTAACAATAACAAGACTTGTTGTATAAATTAGACGAACATAGTTAAAGATTTTCTAATAGAGAAATTACTTGTTCATACAATGGGATTTCCACCTCGTGTACCTCAATTCCCTACCCAATTTCTCGCAACTTCGTCGAACTGACGTTAATCACTAATGATCCTCTAAAGTAGGGTGAACATAACAAGCAGCCGTAGGCGATGTCCAATATCTGCCAATTGGTGCATGCAGTGCCCGCCATAACCTAACTTCTAATTTGGACTGGCATAACTAGATAAGTCATCAGAGAACCATTCAAAGGAGTAAAGATCACTGGTTGATTCCATTCATTTAATTGCATTTTGATATCTGTTGCCGGTAATGCTTTAAGTCCATCCATGAGATATTTGATATTAAAAGCAATATCTACATCCTCACCGATAATTTCTGCTGGTAATGATTGGGTAGCACTGCCGACATCTTGAGCATCGACAGAGAGGATCAGTTCGCCTTTTGTCCCATCTAAAGTGAATTTGACAATGTTATTTTTTTGCGCCAGGACTGCTACTAATTCTAAACTTCTTAAGAGCATTTTGCGATCGCAAACTAGATTCCGAGTAAAGCTAGCAGGAATTAATCTTTGATAAGGAGGATAAGTCCCGGTTAATCTCATAGTAGTTAACAGGCGCTCCCCTAACTTAAACATAATTTGAGTATCGTCGTAACAAATTTTCACGGTTTTGTTAGCTTCGCTACCATCTGCCAACATTTTTTCTAATTCCCTTAAAGCTCGTGCGGGAATAGTTACGGCAAAATCTGTAAGTTTGATGTCAGGCTCATCTTCTGCAGTATCTGCTGCTTCAGCATCATCATCGTCATGATTCAGTAAAGCTTGTAAAACTGATAAACGGTGACTGTCAGTCGCAGCAAATTCTAAAAATTCGCTATTGTCTTCTGAGGACGAAAGATGAACTCCTGTGAGGATTTGCTTGGAGATTTCCGTACTCGCAGCGAACAAACAACCTTTTAAACCTTCTAACATTGTTGAAATCGGTAAATCAATGATCTCTTGGTTGTCGATGATCGGTAATTCGGGAAACTCCTCGGCATCCATGCCATTGAGTTGAAATTTTCCTGAAGCTGAACTCAAGAGCGCGACTAAATTCCCCGTTTCTCCATCACCTTCTCCCCATGAAAGAGTCACTTCCATTTCTGGAAGTCGAGTTACTATATCATTAAACAATTTTGCAGGTAAAGTAATCGAGCCATTTGCGCTAATATCTGCGTGAAAACTGCTGCGAATGCCTAAACTTCCATCAAAGCCTGTCAAGGTAACTTTTTGAGTGACCTCATCGGCCAAAAGTAACACATTTCCCAAGACAATAGGCTCAGGACGAGAAGGGACTGCACGACTGACAAAAGCAAGATGATCTTTGAGATCACTTTGACTACAAACAATTTTCATATTATAAGAGAATATAAACTGAGCAAATATCAAGTAGGGTGAGTAATGTCTTCCCACTTGATGACAATAAAATTCTTTTCGCAACTATTAAGAATACACGACTTGGCAATCTTAAGGGGATTTCTCGAAATATTTTTACCAAGTTTTGATCAGATTTATCAGACACCTGTAGGGGCGCATCGCGATGCGCCCCGAGGGGTTTCCCCGACTTGGGAAGCGGTCAGACCCCGCGTCGGCGTAAGACGCAAGGGAATGCTGACCAAGAGACGCCCTAAAGGATATGCGGAGCGGTGGTACGCCCCGTGCGCGACGCGAAGCTAGCGCACGGGGCGTACAAGACGGACGGCTGAAATGTCGGAGGCAACCTCCGACATCGCGTCCTCCTTTTGAGGTTTCCTCAAAAGACAGCCCCTTACCAAGAGACAGGATTAACTAGTGATCCTAAT
>JASJDR010000038.1 GCA_030065615.1 Xenococcus sp. MO_188.B8
TCTGGGCAAGCGGTCAGACCCCGCGCCGCCGGAAGGCGCAAGGGCGGGAATGGGGGATAACAATTCAATTCCTGGTGTTGAACCAATAGAACCTAACAAAATACTCCCCCCTTCCCGGTGCTGACCAAGAGAGGGAATGCTTGCCAAGACAGTCTTTGTTACTCCAAATCGGAGGCAAGGTTGAGACATTCAATTAGACTACTCATTCACTAGCTCAAATTTTGGGAAGTTCCAGTTCCTCCTCCATGCAATGATGTCAATTATTCGCGATCGCGATTTTCGCGAATCATACTTTAATTCAGCAACGCCTAAAGTTGAATCTGTGACTGGATATGATTTCTTTGCCTATTTAAGTGATGATGTTGAGGAAGCAATAGGTTCGCTTTCCCTAATTACTCATTCAGAGGGGGGCATATCTCAAACTCCTTCGTCTTCTGTTTCATCACATTCAGCCAGAAGACTTTACTTTTGTATTTTTCTTCAACAGTGATCTTGATGTACGTTAAATTAAGTAATGTAAGAATTGTTAAATTTTATGACTACTTCTCCAGAAACTCCAGAAAAAACAGCGACCGAACTTGTATCTCCAGAAACGACAGAAGCCACAGAAGCAAAGCCCGCTCCTACTTACAGCTATGTTAAGTTAGCGATGCGTAATATGGTGCGGAAGAAATGGCAATCTCTTAGACATTTCTCTTTGACTGTTATTGGTTTATTGGCTGTGTTAATTGGCTTGTCTTATCTGACTAAACCTTAAATCAGTTATCATTTGACTTTACTCCGAACAAATGTACTATATTTGTTTTGTAGTTTGGGTTTACAGTATAGCGCGATCGCGTAATCCTAAAACAATAGATATGGGTAGGATTAATCTCAGTATTCAGTTATGAATATTGTCTGCCAAAAATCGTAGCCCCTTGAGTACAAGTGTTTCAGTAAAGTCAAGGCATAATGTTGCGTAAGTGAATCTTAATTGTTATTGAATGAAAATCGCTTAATAGGCTCATAATGTGAAACCCCATTCACCTGTGAGCTTTTATATAAGATATACTCACTTATTTTAATATCTTGATAGTCAAGAGAACTTCCCTTAGCCATAAAATCCTGAGTAACATCAGAAGGTACGCCTTTGCCTAAACGAGCCAATGTGATATGGGGCTTATATTTCCGTTGTTCTAATTGAATACCTATCTCAGATAACGCCTCTCCCACAGCAAGATACAAATCCCTTAGACCATCTAGATTACTTACCCCAGCCCAAAGAATTTTGGATTTATTATAGGTAGAAAAAGTACCAACACCATTAAGTGAAATCGTAAAACTTTTTGCTTGTACCTTTTCTAAAGAAGAAGATATTTTTGATACTGTTTCAACCTCTGCTTGCCCAATGTAATGAAGAGTTATATGCATTTGATTGGGTTTAACCAAACGAATCTTAGAACCGGAATCTGGTTGATATGAAACAAGAGAAGTCGCAATTGAATCGGGAATATCTACTGCTACAAAATACCTCATAAGTAGTTGGAAAAATAAAATTGACGAGCGATCCTGGTGAGGGTTGGACTTATTATCCCGCTAACTTGAAAAACATACAATTTATATTGTCTAGGTACTTATTCCGAATTAAACTCTATATGATAAGAACATTACCTATGTTTTCACCCCATATGTAATGGTATCGAGAATTATTCTGTTTATTCCTATGCAAGAAAATGGCTAAAGAGATTGAACGCAAATACTTAGTAAAAGGAAGTGATTGGAAAAAGCTGGCTCAGGGAAGGTTCTATTGTCAGGGTTACATAGCAACAGTGGGGAAGCAAACTGTCAGAATTCGTATTGTGGGAGAGCAAGGATACTTAACTCTCAAAGGAGAAAGTGTTGGTCAAACTCGTTCTGAATTTGAATATCCGATTCCTCTAGCTGATGCCAGGGAAATGTTAGACACTTTGTGCGATCGCCCTTTAATTGAAAAGATTCGCTACAAAATACCTCAAGGCAATATAATTTGGGAAATTGACGAATTTTTAGGAGAAAATGCTGGTTTAATAATTGCTGAAGTTGAGCTAACAGATGAAAATCAGGAAATAGAATTACCAGAATGGATTGATCGTCAAGTCACAGATCCTAAGTACTATAACGCTAATTTAGCTAAACATCCCTATAGTAAATGGACATAAAAGTTATCAGTGTCCTATTTTTTTTCCAACCTATTTTCGCTGAGTTCTTAGTTCTAAGCGTATTTGTTTCATGTTAAACAAATAGATAACAGTGACAATTAACATTAAGATTGCACCATTAAAAAATGGAGAATCTTTACCCATAACAACGAAGGTAAACCCTCCTAAAGCTGGTCCAGCAATCATACCAAGAGAAGATGCTGATTGTACAATCCCGAGTATTTTTCCCGTTTCATGAGCTTTTGCTAATTGGGAAAGAAGACTTCTAGTAGCAGTTTTAAAAAGACACTCACCAATGACTGTACAACTCATTGCACCTAAAAATAAAATTAAAGTAGGAGAAAAAGGAATCAAAAATAATCCCAGCCCTAAACAGAAAATTCCCGAAACTAATAAATTAACTTCCCCAAATTTCTTGTTGAGAATTCCCAGCATTCCTCCTTGAATAATTGTCGCCAAAACGCCACAAAACATTAAGATATAGCCTGTTTGTTGAGGTCCCCAACTAAATTGACGCTCAAGCCACAAGGCTAAAGTTGTTTGAGCTCCATATAACCCTAAAGAAATCAGGAAAAATTCCAATCAGTACATTAATCAAAGGTGATTTTAATATTTCTATCAGCCCCAATAATCTTTTTGATACTGAAACTGTTTGGACTTCCCCATCTGAATTTCGTTTCCCTGATTTTGGTAAAGCGAAAAAGGCAAATATGAAGCCACCCAGAGATAATGCCGAAGCTGCTAAAAATGGTAATTGATAGTTGACCTGTTCCGGGTTACTGCCCGCTAACAATCCACCAATAGCAGGTCCTAAAGTAAAACCAAGCCCTAAAGATGCGCCAATCATCCCCATTCCCTTGGTTCTATTATCGGGACTGGTGATGTCAGAAACATAAGCTTGAGCAGTCACTAAAGTCCGTCCCATAAACCCTGCTAACAGACGGGAGGCAAACAACATCCATAAAGAATTTGCCAAACCGCACCATAAATAAGAAAGACAACTACCACCGATAGATAATAATAAAATTGGTCTTCTTCCAATGCGATCGCTTAATGAACCCTAAAACGGAGAGAAAAGAAATTGCATTAACGAAAAACAACTAAAAAGAAGGGTGATAATTGCCGGTGATGCTCCAAAATTTTCCGCATAGAAGGGTAGTAGGGGAATAATGATCCCGAAACCAATAATGTCAATGAAGACAGTTAAGAATAAGACGAGCATCAACTTATTATTTTTCATGGGCGATAACAGTTTTTGATAGGTCAATACGAAGCACCTCAGCACCAACTGACAGTTGTTCGGGTTGTCAATTACTTTCTCTCAAAAGACGCAATCAAAGGGTTTTTACCCTCTAGGCTTTGATTGAGAGCTGCCAAGGATCTTGATTGATGGCCAACATGAGCATCAATAAATAAACCAATCGCTTCTGCTAGCAAATTCCGTAGTTGGTCTTCCGGTTGGGTCGCTGGATAGTCCAGGAAAGGTCTACCAGTGGTGGAATCAAATGGATAAGTGATCGAAAAATGATTGGCTCCCTCTAGAAGGAGCAGATAACTATCGTCTCGGCCTCCGGCGATCGCTTCCCTGAAAGTTCTTAGCACTGGGGTTGTAGCTTGTTCCCAATCAACTCCATAGCGGTAGCCGCTTTTGGCAATAACTCCATCACAGGTTCCTCCAATCAACATCAATGGTAAAGCATCAGGCAAGGGTAAGATTGTGCCCGATGAATATCCTAGTTGTAAACCTCCTGCTGTATGGGCACCGTAGGCAAAAGCAGCCACAATTTGGGGAAAAAAGCGTGGATTGGCATTTTCAATGGCAACACTACCTCCAGCCGAATGTCCTCCTAAAATGATATGTTGTAAATCAAGCAGTCCAGCCAGAACCCCCTCAGCTTGTAAGCCCTCTAGAGCTTTCAGCAGGACTGGTAAAGCCGAGGCTGTCGGACCCGAACCATAGGTACTTGGAGACAACATTCTGAGGTCAACACCAGGAGTGAGAGCTACTATTCCCGGTAAGTTTTGGGCAACCCAGGAGAATGTGACGACCACAAGCCCGCGTTCTGCCAATTTAACAGCGAGCCACTGATACATTTCAGAACCACAGTTTATGCCATTAAAGAAAATGACGACCTTGAAGGGAGACCGTTGAGCATCTGCAGGAACAATACCCAGGTTTTGTTCAAGAGCGCTACCCGACATCTGGGCTGGATAGAAAACTTTCAGATGAATGGTGTCATATGGAGGGTCAGCATCTTCTACTTTGACAGCCTGGAAAAGTGCTCGAATAGTCATACCACAATAGCTCACTTATTTAGGTTTATTAGGACGATAAGAATCTAAGTAGTCGATCAGACTCACTGGGTACCATTGTTTAGTCCAAGAAAATTGCGCATCTATCATAATAAAACTTATTCTGGCTCTTCCGCACTTGTGATGTTAGATAAGCTTGATATTTTGTAAATAATAAAACTACATTTATAAAACTAATTACATAGCCCAATATGTAGCAAAATATATAAATATAAAGGAAAAAGCTATTGCCAGTTATTTTAGAGTGATTATTATAACTAGAGAAAAAACAATGTTAAACAATTTGAGCCAACAGTTGTTCCCAATCTGTAACGGGTGGTCTTTTGCCAGAATTGATAATCTCAAAAGTTTGTCCCGCTGTCACCTCATAATTTAAACACTCAACGCAAACATTAGCTACATCAATGCGGCTGGTTTCTCCATTAAGAGTGTCTCCAGTACCGATAACTACAGCTTTTTTGCCGTCAGTTTTTGCTCTCAGTAAAGTATTGAGGTCATAAGATGTATATGGTCCATCTATCAACCGTGCTGGACGGATAATCGTGTATGGTAATTCTGAAGCCTTTATTGCTTCTTCTCCTTGTAGCTTGGCATTGAGTATTCCAAAAGCGTTGAGGATATTAAAGGGAAAGCTATCTTTTCGCAACACGCCACAGGAAGAAACAAAGACAAATCTCTTAAGTTCTTTGGGTGCAGCCGCAACTAAGTTTTTGACGCCTTCGGCATCTACTGCTTGAGGTGTGTTTTTAGCTTGAAACAAGTTGGCAAAATCCCATCGTTTAGAAGGAAAGGCTGTCGTACCAGTACAGCAGATGATATGGTTCACATTTTTAGTAGCGGTGGCTAAAGTATCTGGATAGCGAATATCTCCCTCCGCTATTTCAACTTTGTCACCAAACATCTTTCTGGCTTTGTTGGCACTTCTGGTTAAAGCACGCACGGGGATATTTTGTTCTAATAACTTAGCAATTACTAACTGTCCTACGCCACCAGTTGCACCAGCAACTAAAATTAAATCTGAATTGGATAGCATTTATTTTTGTTTAATGTTGAGCATCATGCGGATATGCTAGAACACCGATTCAGTAATCAAGAGCAATCATTAATTGAGAGGGAAACCGAAGCAAAAGAGAGATCCCGAAGATAGGGTAGTGTGCGAAGACAAAGGGGAAAATGAGAAAACAAAAAACTTTACTCCCCCCATCCCCTTGTCCACCCCCTCTCCCCACACTCTCTACCTTCTTCCCACACTCCCCCCTCTCACCTAACTAGTAATTTATAAATACTGAATCGACGCTCTAGGAGATCAGATTATAATGACTGACTAGACAAAAAAAATGAGTAGTTGTAACAACTACCCAAAGTAAAATTTATTTAGTAAATCTTAAATGATCTATTGTTTCGCTATTATACAGAAACAGCTTTCTTAGTACTAGCAGCCAACTCACCACTAGCATATTTAGCAGCATAGTCATCCAAAGTCATTTGTTTGATTTTGCTTGCATTGCCAGCAGTCCAGAATTGTTGATAGCGATCGGAACAAACCTGTTTCATGTATTTCATGGAAGGTTTCATGAAGTGGCGAGGATCGAAGTTAGAAGGATCTTTTGCCGCAGCTTCACGAATTGCAGCAGTGATTGCTAAACGGTTATCAGTATCAATGTTAACCTTACGTACACCACTCTTAATACCTTTTTGAATTTCTTCTACAGGTACACCATAGGTTTCAGGGATTTTTCCGCCGTATTGGTTGATCATGTCTAACCATTCTTGAGGTACGGAAGAAGAACCATGCATTACTAGGTGAGTATTAGGAAGACGGCTGTGAATTTCTTCGATACGGCTAATAGCAAGGATTTCACCAGTAGGTTTACGAGTGAATTTGTAAGCACCGTGGCTAGTACCAATCGCAACAGCTAGAGCGTCAACTTGAGTTTTTTCGACGAATTCTACTGCTTCGTCAGGATCAGTTAACAGTTGTTCTTTGCTAAGAGTACCTTCAAAACCGTGACCATCTTCAGCTTCACCTTGACCAGTTTCTAAAGAACCTAAACAACCTAGTTCCCCTTCAACACTAGCACCAATTGAATGAGCAACTTTTACTACTTCTGCGGTAACGTTAACGTTATATTCAAAGCTAGCAGGAGTTTTGGCATCTGCTTCTAAAGAACCATCCATCATGACGCTGGTGAAACCATTACGCATTGCAGAATAGCAAGTAGCGGGGCTATTTCCATGATCTTGGTGCATCGCAATGGGAATATGGGGATAGCTTTCTACGGCACCTAAGATCAAATGACGCAGGAAGTTTTCTCCTGCATATTTCCGCGCACCGCGAGAAGCTTGAAGAATAACTGGGCTGTCTGTTTCATCAGCCGCATTCATAATTGCTAAAATTTGTTCTAAGTTATTTACGTTAAACGCAGGGATACCGTAACCGTTCTCTGCTGCGTGGTCTAAAAGCAACCTCATGGGGACGAGAGCCATAGATATCCTCCTAATCTACTTATATTAATCTTTCGGTACTCAGTTTTAAGAAAAAATAACTTTCTTAGTTATTAATCTTAAGATATTTTTCACACTTTTAATAATTACATTACATTATGTTGGCATTTTAATGTTCTCAACCCAATCAATAGCAATAGGTAAAATGTAAACTGTTATACCGTTAGCTACTCCATCCTCATCTTTCACCCTATGATGTATAAAGATTTATTTGCCCGTGCTGCTTTAGCTGAGATTCCCAAGATTCTTACTTTACTAGATCGCAATCGTCATAGTCCCACTTATGGTTGTTTTGATCGCACCTTTTGGCAGTATAAGGTGATTGATTTTCCTGCGGGAATGTCCCAGGAGTTTGTTTATCCTCTGGCTTTGGCTTATCATACTGACCTTGAAGGAAATCAGTTTTATCAACAGTCGGTACTCAAAGATTGGGTAGAAGCAGGAATTGTTTATGCAGCGAAGAGTGGACATCCCAATGGTTCTTGCGATGATTATTTCCCTTTTGAAAGAGCAGGTGGGGCGGCAGCTTTCTCTTTATTAGCTGCGATTGACAGTTATCAGTTAATGGGTTTGGATAATCCAGAAATTTTACGTTTTTTCACTAAAAGAGCTGATTGGCTGGCGCATCATCAGGAATCTGGGCGTTTAACGAATCATCAGGCGTTAATTGTTTTATGCTTGGAATTATTATCGCGACTTTTAGATAGCGATCGCTGGAATGAGAGTAAGGCTCAAAGATTAGAACAGGTATTATCTTGGCAAAATCCCGAAGGTTGGTTTATCGAGTATGAAGGTTGCGATCCTGGTTATCATACCCTGACTATTTCCTGTTTAGCCAGAGTTTATGAGCTTAATCCCCACAATAGATTAAAAGATGCGATCGCGAAAGCGGTGTTGCTGGCTGCTCAATTTGTCCATCCTGATGGCTCCTATGGCGGAGAATATACCAGTCGCAATACCTATAATTTTTTCCCTCATGGTTTTGAATTGGTAGGAAAATGGCTCCCGGAAGCTTTAAATATTAATGATCGCTTTTTGCAGGGTTTGGCTAATGGCTTGGGTAGTTGTTACGCCGATGATCGCATTGTCGGTCATCATTGTTGGAATTATCTTTTAGCTTGGCGCGATTATATTCCTGTACGTCCGCCAATCAAACCTTTACCGCAAGGACGTTTTTACCTTGAAGAAGGAGGAATTTTAATTGATCGTCGTCAAAATACAGAACTCTATCTTGCTTTGAATAAAGGGGGAGTATTCAAACTATTCCGTGATGGCAAGTTAATTGCTTCAGATACTCATTTTTCTTTGCAGGTAAAAGAGGGTAAGAAAATTAAAAATGCCGTGGGACATTTGGTGAGTAATTATCAAATTAGTTTAGAGGACAATCAAATTGCGATCGCAGGTTCTTTGGGTTGGGCAAAACAAAAACAAATGAATCCTTTTAATTTAATTATTTTACGGTTAGTGATGTTATCTGTTGGTCGTTTCTATCCCAATCTAATTCGTAAAATCTTACAAAAAATTCTTATTACAGGAAAAAATCAAGCCCCATTTAAATTTAGACGTTGTTTGGTTTGGCAAAGTGATCATTGGCAAGTTAGGGACGAATTAGCTGCTGATTCTTGGTCTAATGTTTTGGCAGCTGCTATTGGTGGCGATCAAACTTCAATTTATGTGGTGATGAGTCGCACTTTTCAGTCAGGACAATTACAACCTTGGTTGGATTTAACTGAGACGATTAGTAATTTAAGTTCTGGAGAGGCTTTAATATTAGAGAGAGAATTGAAAATTATTAATTGACATCTCCAGAAATTGAATCGTTAGTAAAGCTCAGAGAATTATGAATAAATCTAATCTTTAACTTGGCACGATAAAAAACTAAAGTAAGTCTTTTTATTTAATTGTACTTATATCTGTCAAAAATTGGTAAAATATTGGCAGTAAATAATTAGTACTAAGAACTATGCCTAGACTTGCTTTTGATGTAGACGATCAATTTAGCCAAGAGTTCAATGAATTAGTACAGTTAACTGGTGCTAGTTCTAAAGCTGATGCTTTTCGGAAAGCTATTTCTCTTTATAAAGTAGTTACAAAAGCTCAAAAACAAGGAGAAAAGCTAATGATTGCTGATAGTGAACGCCAGCCTATTAGTGAAATTATTATTCTTTAGATTAGTCAAAATAAAATCGTTGAGGTTGGAATTATGCCATTCGGTATATCTATGATGATTAGGCATGGAATAAAAAGTGCTTTACAAAGCATGGGAATGAAGCCAGAAGTAGCTGCTCGCATTGGTAGTGCTGCTAGTATTCACACAGTAGCGACGATTGCAGATCATCACGCTTATTTCGCTTTATCTCAAGAAAAGATATTAGAAGCAATTGATTCTACATCAGAAACCGATTCTGAAGCAGTGAATCAGATTACAACTGATTCTGATGCTTTAGTCAATGAAATGGAAAACATAATAGCTTCTGTAGAAAAAGGATATGACTATACTCTCAATAATTTAGATAGTACTAAGACTGAAGAAATTCTTAGTCAAATTGATTTAGCTCAAGCTCGAATTAGCAAAGATCAAGAAGAGATAGAGTCTCTGGCAAAAGAAACTGACAAACTGTTAAATCAATTGGAATATAAGGCGATCTAATGGCGATATTGCAAGATATTTGGCAATTGGGTCAGAAGGTTTTGGCTTTAACTAAAACTACAGAAACAAATACAGCTAACATCAAAAAACTACAACAGCAGCAGCTAAAGCTAACTAAAGAAGTTATTAGACTCAAACAAGAGCTAGAAATAGAAAGACAAAAAAATCAGCATCAAAAAGAGCTTTATCAATCGGAAATTAACAGATTCAAAGCAGAACTAGATAACAAACTGAAAGACTTAGAAATATTATTACTGCGTGCCAAGATTAATACGCAAGCTTCCACTTCAGATGAAAACCGAGCTAACTATCTAGAATCAGGAACAGACGAAGAAGAATAAAGGAAAAATGAAGCGCGATCGCGGGTTCTTTGGGTTGGGCAAAGCAAAAACAAATGAATCCTTTTAATTTAATTATTGTACTTCTAGTAATGTTATCTATTGGTCGTTTTTATCCAAATTTAATTCGTGATTTATGGATTTTATCAATACTTAAAGTTAAACTTGCTAAATTAAGTTGAGGTAGGAAATGATATAGTACACCTCATCAATCCGAGAAATGCCTATTATATTTTAATATAGATACTTATAAATATTGACAAACCACTAGTGTCACTACAAAGTTTATCTGTATGGTAGGATGTATTTGTCTTAACTGAGACGGGGCTATGGCGCAGTTGGTAGCGCGTCTGAATGGCATTCAGAAGGCCAGGGGTTCGAATCCCCTTAGCTCCATTAATTACACGAAGTCCAATAGTCCCGTATGACAAGCTTTTGCTAAATTCAGCTCATAAACTACTGGGAACTAATAACTATCTACAAAGTCCCATAATATCCTATAATTTACTTAGAATTTAGTTCAAAATTAGTTCAGTGGATAAACTCGATCTACTGCTCGATAAGGCTAATGATCGCCTGAAAAGTTATAAGGCTGTAATCTCGATCTACAAGCGTGGTCACAAATTATCTTTGCGAGGAACTTTTCAGCCTAAGCCTGGCAGTGATAAAAATGAACCCTATCAGCAGTATTTATCTTTGGGAATGTATTGTAATGCTGCGGATCAGACTTATCAATCGTTTTTATAAGCTGTTGATGGAGAAGAGCGATCGCCCTTTACCGCCCAGTTGAATTTGTTTTAGTGAGAAACAAGTAATGCAATCACCATTTAGTAAAAGTAATTAAAGTTTATCTACTGGTCAAGGAAAAGATATGAGCAAAGATATTATTCCACAACGCTTTCGACAAAAAATCCAAGAAGCCAAGGAACAACAACTTGAAATACTAGATTTAAGTTATTTAAGTAATGCAAGTAAGTCAGAAAATGAATTTCTAAATTTCTTGAGCAATTTAGTTTCAGATCGAGTCAAACCATTAACCAAGATTCCAGAGGAAGTTTTTGAACTAAAAAGAATTAAAATCTTAATCTTATATGATAATGAAATAGATGAACTTCATGAATCTATTGGCAATCTCTCTAATTTAACTAATCTAAATTTACAATATAATCAGTTAACTAATCTCCCTGAATCTATTGAAAATCTAACTAATTTAACTAATCTAAATTTACATAGTAATCTTCTGGAAACTCCACCGATAGAAATTGTCAATAAAGGTATCTCAGCAATTAAAGAATACTACCGACAATTAAAAGAAGAAGGAGAAGATTATATTCATGAAGCTAAATTACTCATTATTGGCGAAGCAGGAGCAGGAAAAACTAGTCTAGTCAAGAAAATTCAAGACCCCCAATACCAACTCCAAGAAAACCAAAAATCTACAGAAGGTGTTGATGTTATTAAATGGAGTTTTCCTATGCTAGATCAAGAACGAGAATTTAAAGTCAATATTTGGGATTTTGGCGGACAGGAGATTTATCATGCTACCCATCAGTTTTTTTTAACTAAACGTTCTCTATATACTTTAGTTGCTGACACTCGTAAAGAAGATACGGATTTTTATTATTGGCTAAATATTGTAGAACTCTTGAGTGAGAATAGTCCTCTGTTGATTATTAAAAATGAAAAACAAGACCGTAAAAGAGAAATCAACGAACGAGCATTACGAGGACAGTTTACCAATCTCGAAAAAACTCTAGCTACTAACCTCAAAGATAACAGAGGTTTAGAAGAGATTATCACCAATATTAAATATTACATTCAAAATTTACCTCACATCGGACAAACATTACCAAAAACTTGGGTCAAAGTTCGTCAAGCTTTAGAAAAAGATTCTCGAAACTATATTTCTCTCCAAGAATATCTAGATATCTGTGAAGCCAATGGATTCACTAAACACGAAGATAAATTACAGTTGAGCGGATATCTTCACGATTTAGGAGTATGCCTCCATTTCCAAGATGAAGAAGATTCCCTGTTATATAGAACAGTTATTCTTAAACCAGAATGGGGTACAGATGCGGTTTACACAGTGCTGGATAATAAGGAAGTTATTAATAGCAAAGGACATTTTACCCGCAACGATTTAAATAATATTTGGCAGGAAGAAAAGTATGCCTCTAGGAGAGGAGAATTACTAGAATTAATGAAAAAATTTCAACTTTGCTATGAAATTTCTGACAGCAAAGATACTTTTATTGCTCCGCAACGCCTCAGCGATAACCAACCAGAATATGACTGGAACGAATCCCAAAATCTGATTTTACGCTACACTTATTCTGAGTTTATGCCCAAGGGTATTATCACTCGCTTTATTGTGGTTATGCACCAGTATATTGATCAACAAGAATATGTTTGGAAAAGTGGAGTCATTATAAAAAAAGATAATACTAAAGCTGAAGTAATTGAAGATTACGGCAAACGAGAAATTAGAATCCGTGTGGTTGGTACTGACAAAAAAAGTTTAATGACTATTGTTACCCACGAAATAGATAAGATTAATGACTCTTACAACCGATTAAAGTATCAAAAATTAATTCCCTGTAATTGTGAGACTTGTAAAAATAGTCAAAATCCTTATACTTATGGATTTAATAAACTTTTAGAACGAGCTGCTAACAACAAACTAACCATTGAATGCGGTAATTCTCCTTATCATGAAGTCCAAGTCTTGGGTTTAATTGATAATGCTATTGATATCAAACAATTAATTACCAAAGATCAGCAAGATAGTAATAAGTCAATTAATGTTGAAAGAGATATTCAGCAATTAATCATTTTTCTCGCAGAAAACGGCAATATTTCCGGGGAATTCTCAGAACTAATACGTAATATCGAAATAGGTAAAGGCAATTACAATGAGCGTATCAACGGTGACTACAAAGACCAACGTCGTATTCAAAACATTAATGCTAAAACTATTAATGTTCAAGGTGCTGCCACCCTTGGGCTTGGAGATATAAGCGGTAAAATCGCTAATAGCATCAATCAGCTTCCTGATTTTGATAATCTCAACAAAAACAACCTTAAACAAAAACTCATTGAACTACACAATACTGTACTCAAAGAAAATTTAGAAAAAGAAGACAAAGAAGAAACTCTAGAACAAATTCAAGCGATCGCTGAAGCTTTACAAGATTCTCAAGATGGAGTTATGAAAAAAACAGCAAAGATAGCGATGAAAATACTGAGAGGAACTGCCGCTGCTTTACCTCCTAGTGCATCAATGGTCAATATTTGTAACCAATTACCAGACTTGATTAGTAAAATATTTTGATATCAGGAAAACGGAAAATCGCTTATTTACTTCTCTGTTCTGCCCGAGTATTTAAACGTTTCAGGCAAGCTTTGATATTGAAGTAATAGCGGGCTTTTTGCGATCGCTGTCCTCGGCGATCCTGCACCTCCTTGTTTAATCGTAATAAACCATTCCCGATCGCCTTGAGTAAATGTTGGTGACTAGAAAAACCTAAAGCTTTCCCAGCCTTGGGAGCTGGCAAATATTCAGGAATGCTACTGTCAATCTCGCCGATTCCCTGCATTAATAGTTTTTTAAATTCATCACGCGCGAGTCTTGACAGACCACTAGTACCGCTGCGCGGAAGTCAAGAGTCAAAAGTCAAAAGCGCCGAGACCCCGCGTTATGCGTAGCGGTATCCTTTAGGGCGGCGTAAGACGCAAGGGAACGCTCGGCAAGACAGTCAAAAGTCTTTTAGCACAAAGGTTTCAAGTTTTTTAAATGGCTGTTGTATTTACGCCCAAGTCCACTAGATCAGCCTATCATATCGCAAAAACTGGTTGAGATTAATTATAGCGATCGCCGCATCATAAAAATGGCAGATCTGTCACTTTGATAATTCGTCCAGGACAGTCTAGGACATAATAACACCATAGTTAATTGCGATCGCGCAAATCAAGGAGGTATGCTACTGCTAAAGCTAATACTATCTGAGTGATCAAAACTAATAACATTATCAAACTTCTCTATAATCAAAGCATTCCCGATTGATTGGCCGTCCGTTGGGAATCTCTTAAATATTGCTTTTATTGTGTAACCACAGTATAACAATTAAGTTACAAAAATAGTAAAATTGACACTAAGAATCAAGAAAAAAAGCACATAAACTTAAAGTATTAGCCCAGTTGTATTCTTATCTTGGGTCAATTGAGAGAAGTATTGAAGGACTAAAAAAGAAAGTGGTAAGCTGATGTTAGCAGTTACCAGATCCTTATTAACTCTTCTAGTAAGAAAAAATATAAAAGCGTAAAACAAGGCAAAAACACAAGCTTGCTACAGAATGCGATAAATCAGAAAAAGAGTCGAGTATTTGAAATTTTTTGATAGATAATTTTGTCATTCCTAATGGCAATCTTTGTGATGGTTGTTATTATTTGATTTATATGAATATAGCTGGTAGTTTATTTACAGTAATTACGTTGAAGAAAATACGGATCTTTTCAAAATCATGATACTATGACCATGAAATACCTTTTAAATCTCTAAGGTAAGCATCTCAAAAATTTGATTTGTTATGTCTTCAAGAAATAATTTGATTTTTAGGAGTTCGCCAGATTTAAAAAAGGAAAAAAACTAGAGCAGGTAAATCTTTTGCTTCTAAATGTAGAGACGATTTTCGCTGTCAGTCAGTATCAGTAATCAATTTTTATTCTAACTTCATAAACTTACCTTGCTAAAGCTACTTGATTTTGGCAAAATATTACTTTAATACTTAAATGAGATAATTATTAACCTTAAAAATAAAAAATTTAAAACTCACCTGATTTTAGTTTTTGTAATGTAGGAAAAATTGATGATGATTGCATTAATTAGCATTGTAGTTTGCGATCAGATTCTTGCTTCTACTATCGGTAATTGTGCTTGCTTTGCTAATGAAAAACCTCAAACATCAACTATTTGATATTGACTTATGATACTATAGCAGTTCTGATGCTGGTGAGGTACAAAACTTCTAGCTTTGAGGCAGAAGGCAGATGTTAGATGTGTTTCATGAATCCGAGAAACGCTATCAATCCGCTTGGCAAAAGTTAGTTTTTGCTAGTGAGGGAAACCTAGTCATGGAAAGTGTTTTAAGTTTTTAGGGTATGTGACCTATCCAAAATAAAGCTTAGTATAAGCTTTCTAGCTGCTTTCTCCCTGATCCTCCTGATCCCTTATTCTATAACTATTGGTATCAATGAATCGCTGCTCTAGCAGGGAAAAGATAAGGTATCAAATCTCCCGGAAAGAATGATAATTGAAATTAATGCTGCTAATTGGATGAACATCAATTGATAGTTTTTCCTCTATTATGAAAGCAGTAGTAATTATAGAAGTTCTATAGTTAACGATTATAAAACTGCTGAGAACCTCTTCAAAAAAACTAAGTACAGAGTTCATGTCTAGTTTAGAAATTACTCTCAATGAATTTGTCACTAAAATTCCTCTATGTCAAACCAATGTCAGTTGGGACAAGCTAATGGCTGCCCTAGATTCTAGTTCGAGTGGCATTATTGCCATCGTCGATCCCAACTATCGTCCTCTAGGGATCTTAGAAAGTCACAAGCTATTAGCAGAAATAGCTAACAACAGTAGAGCTTCTGGGATAATTCCAGAAGAAACTCTCAAGTCATTGCCAAAACCAGTAGGTCTGACCCATAACGTAAAATTAAAAAGCTTGATCTCACAAATCACTGTTCTGTCTTCCCAGACTAAGCTTCAAGAGTTTATTTCTTTGCTGAACAGTCAAGAATCTCTCATCTCGGAAAAAAATTACTTTATTGTCGATTCAACAAAAAAAGTTCTAGGAATTTTGAATCTTCCCAAACTACTGAAACATATAGCAAAAGGCTATACTGGCCATCAACTTGATAGACAATCTTTTCCTCATCATCTCGAAGAGATTTACTTAGCTGAGTCCCAAACTTTATTTAGCCTATGGGAACAAATTCCTTGTCCTTTGGTACTGCATGATACTGAGGGAAATATCTGTTATCACAATCCAGCTTGGCTTCAGCATCTCAATCAAGATCAAGAAGTTCCCTGGACTGACTTCAAAGAGCAGAGTAATGTTATTACCGCTCCGGAGTTAGCATGGCAATCAGCTATGTTCTCGCAAATTCCAGAGCCCAGACCATCTGCCATCTTTTCTCAATGTTATTGTCCTATCAAGCAAGATGGGGTTCCGTCTTTAGTTATTGGTTCTCAACCTCAATCCCTAATCAATACTAGTTCAGAAACATTTTTCTTGAGAGATAATTACCAAAATGCGATCGTAGATATTGATGAACAGATTACAGATAACAATTTCCTTACAGCTCAAAATACTATAGAAAAAACTAATAATAAGCTAGACTGGCACTATATAAAGTTTCCGATTCAGCTAACCGCAAAAACCTTAGAAGAGGCTCCCCATAATCAATCTTCACAAAAATATTGGCTAGTCCTGGCAACTCAACTTGACTCATCCCACTACATAGAAACTCACAAAGCCCAAGTTACCGACACTAACAACAATGGAGAGCAAGTCAGAGAAATCTACTCCAGCTCCGAGCCCGATCAACTGAGAAGATTGCAAAATGAATTCCTAATCAACATTGCTCATGATCTCAAATCCCCTCTCACAGCTATTATTGGTTTATCAAGTTTACTGAGAGAAGAAAAATTGGGCTCTCTGAATCCCAGGCAAATTCGTTATTTGGATTTGATTTACCGCGGTGGCAGACAGTTAATGGGAACTGTAACTGAGCTGCTGGAGATTACGAGTTTAGCGACGGGAAAACTAAGACTGAAATTAGAAACTATTGAGCTAGAGCAATTTTGTCACCAAGCATATCAGCAGGTTGTTACCAAGCTCAAAGCAGTGCAAGATCCCCATAGCAATAAACCTTTAATTTTACCTCAATGCCAATTAAATATTGATTCAGGCTCATCAGTAGTGATTGCAGATCGACTGCGGTTAAACCAAATCTTGACTCGGTTATTAGAAAATGCCGTCAAATCAACTCCTGCTGAAGCAGAAATTGGGATTAAGGTTGAGCGATGGACTGAGTGGGTGGCAATTATTGTTTGGGATAGGGGAAGGGGACTCTCTGAAACTGTTCAGAAGTCTTTATTAGAAGAAATGTTCGAGCCAGACAATTTCTTATCTTCTCTAGAAAGGTCAAATGGGTTAGGATTGATGCTTGCCCAACAATTAGCTCGCTCTCATGGGGGAGATATTTCTTTTACTTCTCAAATTAATCGCGGTAGCGAATTTACCTTGCTACTGCCTGCAAATCCTCTCCATAATATCTCAGAGCAAGAGGGTTGTACCTCAACAGAAGCAGTCTTAGCTTCTGATTACAACCAGCATACCCCCCAATCTTCATTAGTATTAATCGTCGAAACTTCTTCTTTAAGGATTCAAGATTTAACTGAAAGTTTACAAGAACTAGGTTATCATGCCGCGATCGCTCGTAATCAAAATGAAGCTTTATATAAAGCAAGGAATCTTAAACCAAGTAAGATTATCCTCAACCATGAACTCGTCGAACTTGCGAGACAAGATATCCTGGCAGAACTTAAGTCCGCTCCTCAAACCTCTCAAATTCCTGTGATTTTGCTCTGCGAGAATCATCTTCTACCAAAGTATCAATATTCCCTACTGGAGAAGATCTTGCTGTTGCCACTCAATAAAATTAATCCAGAAGTGCTGAGCAAATATTTCCCTCCACTGAGGAATCAAAGTTCTTGCCCAGAAAAAAGACTTACTATATTACGTCTTTGTCTTAACCAAGGGGCCAAGAATTTAACTGGTTCGGAAATCGATTCACTGTTTGACAATTATTCTTTTAATATTTGCCATCATATTATTGAAGCAGATAGCTTAGAACAAGCAAATATCCTAGTGAAGATCTGGAATATAGATCTGATTATTTGGGATGGTAGTAATTTAGAATCGCCTTTAGAGCTTTTGAGATCGCTAGTAACTTTTCCCCAACTCGCTCAGATTCCTATGATCACTCTAGATGAAAAAACTACAGCAGCAGCCAATCAATTTGAGGATCTAACGGTCTTTCCCTGTTTAGTTCCGATTAATGAACAAAATATCACCGAATTAATGGAAGTAATTCAAAATGCAGCCACAACAATTGATAACGAATCATAAATCATTACAATAATTAATGATCAATAATTAATTATTGACATGCAAGCTACAATCACAGCATATAATGATAGACTTCTTCTACCTCAAGTATTATAAACTTAGACAAAAGAATGACTGTAGTTGTCTTTGGCAGTATTAATCTCGACCTAGTAGTCGAAGTTCCTCACTTACCCACAAGGGGAGAAACGGTTATTGGCAATCGTTTTTTCTGCGCCACTGGGGGTAAAGCAGCAAATCAAGCTGTAGCTGTAGCCAAATTAGGTGTTCCCGTCTACTCTATTGGTCGGGTAGGGAACGATAATTTTGGTCAAGTTTTACTAGAAAATCTTCAACTGGCAGGAGTCGATATCACAGGAGTTACCATAGATCCTCAGACCCATTCTGGAGTGGCTTCAATTGTGGTCGATCAAAGAGGTGATAATGCGATCGCCTGCGCCGCCGGAGCCAATAATCTCGTCAGAGAGCCGGAACTGCAAGCATTTGAGAAAATTATTCCTCAAGCCAAAGTAATTTTGCTCGAACTAGGTATTCCTCTACCTACGGTGATGGAAGCCTTGAGACGGGCTAAATCAGCTAATTGTCCGATTATCCTAGATCCCGCTCCTGCGAGATCAAGTTTGCCAGACGAACTCTATGAATTAGTAGATATTATTACTCCCAATGAAGTAGAAGCTAGTCAACTGGTGGGTTTTACTGTTGATGGCATTACCACTGCCCGACAAGCCGCTTCTTTTCTGCATCAAATGGGAGCGAAAAAAGTAATTATTACTTTGGGTAGTCAAGGAGCTTTTTGTAGTACCGAAGTAGAAGATTTTTGGCTCAAACCGATTCCTGTCAAAGTGGTAGATACCGTAGCAGCGGGAGATGCTTTTAACGGTGCTTTATCTGCCGCGCTCGCTTCTGGTAAATCTTTTAAAGAGGCTGCTATCTGGGGTAATGTGGCCGGAGCTCTAGCTGTTACCCAACAAGGAGCGCAACCTTCTCTGCCTACCCGGGATACTTTTATGGAATTATTAGCGCAACAAGAGTTTTAATTAAGGATTTTAACCCTTGTCCCTGAGCGAATCTGTTCCGTAGGATGAAGAATTACTTTTTCTGTGGCTTGCAATCCATTTTCAATGACTGCCTCAAAATCACTCCGTTGACTAATTTTTAGCTGGCGCTTTTGGGCTCGATTTTTTTCGATCACAAAAGTACACCAAGTCTTAGATAAGAGCGGATTATTGCCAGGTTGGCAGCGAAATAAGGCACTCACAGGAACCAGCAACAGATCTTCTCCTGACCAAACCACAGTTCTCGTTTCAACTCGATAGCGATCTCCTAAAGGAATTTTTGGCTCAACGAAATCAGCAATGATATTGACTCGTTGTTCTTCTACTCCCAAAGCGGAGATTTTAGTAAAAGCTGAGGGTTCGACATAGCGCACCTTGGCTTTAAGATTTGATTCACCGCCCCAATGTTCCAGAAACATGGTCGCACCAGGTTTGACTTTTACGGCATCGGAAGACAATAAATCGACTACAATTTCTAAATCTTGGGGATTGCCTATTTCTAACAATTGAGTGCCAGCTTCGACATACTTGGCACTTTCAAGATTAACTCTAAGTATATAACCATCGATCGGCGCTCTAATATTGGTCCGATTAACATCAGCCCTTAGTGTGGCGAGCTCTGCTTCAACGCGAGCAATTCGAGCATCATAAACATCTAAGAGATAATCGGGATCTTGTTGTTCGGCCAGAAGAATCGAGAGGGCTTGTTGCGCAGCATTGACCTCGGCGATCGCACTGTCGGCTAATCTTTGTGCCGCTTCTACAGCCCTAATTTGAGTGATTTCTGCTAATTCGGCTCGTTCTTGAGCCTGACGGGAAATTGCTCCGTCAGCGTGTAACTGTTGGTTCCGCTGGAGATCGCGTTGGGCCTGTTCTAGGGAGGCTCTAGCTTGCTCTACCTTAGCCACTGCCTCTTGTTGTTTAGCTATTGCTGCTCTAATTCTAGCTTGAGCTTGGGCGATCGCTTCTCGTTTAGGACGCTGGGTTGCTACGCCTGCTTTTTCAGCTTGCCATTGGCGAAGTCTCGCTTGAGCCTCGCGAATATCAGACTCTAAGGGTAAAGGATCGATTTGCGCAATGATTTCTCCTTGAGTAACGCGATCGCCTTCATCTAACTTAATCCTCGCCAGTCTTCCTTCTACAGGAGCCGAAACTAGATAACGTTGGCGAATCCGGGTTTCTCCTTCTTCATCTACTGTAACCAGCAGATCACCTCGTTTAATTTCTGCTACATCAACGGGAATGGCTGGGGGACGAAACGCCCAGATCAAGATTGCGATCAGGCCTAATCCTCCTAAAACATAGGATAACTGACGAGGTAAATACTTTTTTTGCCATTGTTTTTGCTTGTTGGCGATCGCTTTTTGAGCTGCCTGCTCTTGGTTCCAGGGAACTGGTTTGGATGTTTTATCGATCATGACCAAGAGCACTCCAAGACATAAAATACCCTATTATATCCATTATATAAGGAGTAGGATATTCCTCTATTTCAGGGAGATCCTAAAACACTTCACTAGTCCAACTGCCGTGTAAACCATAGGGAATATGATGTTTCAAATGGAGTAGAGCCACAGGCTGACCAGCTATATTCTTGCCATCTAAAATCGCTAAACTAGAGCGATGATCTTTGCCATTGTAAACCAGAGTCAGAATCCAACCCTCATCTTCCGCTGTAGCATCAGGTTTAGGCACAAAAATTGGTTCACTAACATAACCATGAGGGGCAAAAGAATGTAACTGACGTTGTCCTGTTTTCAGATCTAGTTTCATAATGGCTTGCAAAGGAGCATTTCGACCATTATCTTGATGAGTAGCACCGATAAATAAATAGCGATAATCTCTACCCACTTTGTCAGGATTAACCGCAGGAAATTCACAACAAGTATTCTCCAATAGTTGACGTTCTACAGTTTCAGCTGACAAATTGAGGGTAAACCGCCATAATCTACCTGGATCTAAATTATCAAAGTTAACTTCTTTGTAATCTGAATTAGGTTTTACTTGAGGTAAAGTTGCATAGGCAATAGAGTCGATACAAACTTGATCTTCCCTCTCAAAAGCATTGGCATGATGGAAAACAAAGCCAGAATCCACCATAAATGTTTTCATCTGCTTATTGCTAGGATCGCGGGGAATTAAAATTACGCGGGTTGGTTTATTTGGTTGAAACTCAACACATTCTCCTGCACCTTTTAACCCCAACAGAAATGGTAAAGGATTAAAGTTGACAGGATTTTGGAAGAAAACGCAGTAATTAGGAGTAATAGCAAAATCGTGGATGAAAGAGAACCCAGGAATAATATGAGAATGACGACGTAATATTTTCCCATCGGGAGCCAATTCAAAGACGGTGATTTTACTAGAAAGTCCCGGTGATATAGAAAAATTCACGAGACAAGGTTGAGCGTCATCCAGAATAGAATGGGGATCTACCCAAGGATGAGCCGCCCAAGAGTCTCCAGGTTGTAAAACTCCATCTAAGTAATCTATGCCAATGGTTTCCAAGGTCTGGGGATTTAACAGATGAGGTTCAGCAGCTTCCCATAATGCGAGTAATTTATTTCCCCAATAGATAACGTTAGTGTTGGCGATATTTTTTAATTTAAAATCAAAAATATTATTAATAAACCCTCCAGGTTTTTGCGTCCCGAAGACTCCACGATATAGTATCTTACCTGCTGCCTTTTCCTGGATATAAGCCTCGGTTGCTACAAAACGATTTCTAAAATAGGCTTTACCGTTCTGAAAGTAAAAAGCCGAGACCATACCATCGCCATCGAAAGGATGATGTATGGGTGTTCCTGCGATATCTAACAAACCAGGACCATTACGGAATAATGTTCCTTGAAGTTCGGGGGGGATTTTTCCTTCTATATTCTCTATTTCATATTCATATTCGTTGGGTTGGGAATCATAGCCTCGTTTCCATTCTCCTCGATAATAGGATTGTTGATTAATGATCTGTGTTTGATTCATAATTTACTAGATCAGCTCCTACCTGGTTTGCTTCTGGTTTTTGCTCAAAAAAAGAACTTTAAAGATGCAGAATGCTTAGTTTGTATACATAATGTTAATTTATTTTTACATAAAATTAAGTTTTATTAACTTAATATTTTTTCCTGAGCCATATTGGGCGAGATCTTAGCCCAAACAGGAAAATCCTCGAGCATCCAGAATTCTTAAGAAAAATAATAGATTTGTCGTTGGATGTTGTATGTAAGTAGCGAAATTCAAGACTTTTTCCTTATGCCCAATTTTTGATCTTCGATTACAAACTAGATATCTATACTTAACTTGTGTTAACCTGATATTGTTAGTTTGATAAACTAAACCTAAAGCGATCGCCGTAATAGCTGGTTGTGCACTCGGAATTGCAGCACAGAACTAACTAAAACAATCGGGTTCGAGTTGTTTTTCCGTTGTTAGCATCTTTAGTAAACAGTAGAAAAATTTTACAGGAGCCGTCTAGTTGATGGACTATTTAGAAAAACTTCTAGAAAAATTACGAGAGTTAGCACAGAAAGTCATTGAACTGCTATCAGAACCTGAAGCAGAAACAGAGCCAGAATTAATTCCCATCCCCGTCGATGATCGGAGATCTCGTAACTACCGTTAGTAGACTTTACTGTTAATTTTGCTTCAAATAAGTATCCTAGTAGTTCATGGGCCAAATCTCAATCTTTTGGGAATTAGAGAGCCCCAAACCTATGGCTCTACTACTTTGGCTCAAATAAATCAAAATCTACACCAAGAATCACAAAGGTTGCAGGTGAGTCTGTCTTGCTTGCAATCTAATCATGAAGGTGATTTAGTTGATGCAATTCATCAAGCCCAAGGTAAGCATCAAGGAATTGTCATTAACGCCGGAGCTTATACCCATACTAGTGTGGCGATTAGAGATGCGCTAGCAGGGGTAGATATTCCTACGGTGGAAGTACATCTCAGTAATATTTATCGTCGAGAAGAATTTCGTCATCATTCCTACATTGCACCTATCGCGATTGGTCAAATTAGTGGTTTTGGTGCTAATAGTTATCTCTTAGGTTTGCAAGCTTTAGTAAATTATTTGCAATCACAAGGAGACTAGAGGTTCTGTGCGTGCGGCAAAACCCGATCGCGTTAACTTATTCACTGCAATAGTTTCATCTTGAACCCAATATTGTTCTCCTAAGCGAATGAATTGGCGGTATTGTCCTTGTTTGATGATCGCGACTACTGGTATTTTCCTCTTATTTTTTTCACCCGCTTGTTCTTGCAAAATTGTCTTGAGGTGATATTGCTTAGAGGGATCTAAGATATGTTCGGGGCTGATTTCTAGCATCAACATTTTAACTTGTTCTATAGGTTCGGCGTCATCAATGATTAGCTGATATTTATCATCTCGTTGTTGTACTTTACCCCAAATAATTAGACGCGCATTTTCTTGTAATAAAGATTCGATTTTTTCGTAGGTACTAGGAAAGACTGTTCCTTCGACATCCCCTGTGGTGATATCTTCTAGGGAGAGGAATGCCATCGGAGTCCCTTTTTTGGTGATAATTCTTTTTACCGCTGTTAACATGACCACCGCACTGACTTTTTGACGGGAATTTTGCTCGGCAAGTTGACTCAGATTAATCGGGGAGAGAATCTGAGCTGCTTGAGTCGCTGCTTTGAGAGGATGATCGGTAATATAGAATCCCAGATATTCTTTTTCTAACTTGAGTTTTTCTTGAAGGGGATAATCTTCTACTGGTGGTGCGCTTGGGGCTTCTTGAAAGCTATCATCGGATTGCTCTGTTTCTTCACTACTCATCATGTCAAATAAATTCAATTGACCACTAGCTCTTTCTTTAGTCTTTTGCTGCGCCCAGGGAACTAGTACTTCGAGATCATTAATTAACTGTCGCCGATTAGGATTAATACCATCAAAAGCACCGCAATAAACTAAGGTTTCGAGAGCTCGACTATTAACAACCCGCAGGTCTACGCGATCGCAAAAATCCGCCAAGGACTCGAATTTTCCCTCTGCTTGATTTCTGGCTTCAAGGATATTTTCAATCGCAGCTTGTCCGAGATTTTTGACTGCTGATAAACCAAAAAGAATTTGTTGTTCTTCAGAAAAAGGCACAAAATCCTTTTGAGAGCGATTAATATCTGGGGCAAGAACCTCAATGCCCATTCTCTGGCAATTTTCACGATATTTATCAATTTTATCCTGATTGCCACTACTAGCCGTTAGTAACGCGGTCATATATTCTGTCGGATAGTTAGCCTTCAGATAGGCAGTCTGATAGGTAACATAGGCGTAGGCAGTAGAGTGAGATTTGTTAAAACAGTTAGAGGCAACAATCCCATTAGCCAATAAGAAATTATGATCTTTGGCGACTCCTAGATCATAAACAGCTTGTTTTCCCAGAGATTTGCGACTAACTATTTTAACCATCTTTAATCATGATTTGAATTGGCTGTGCTCCCTATATATTCTAGTCTTTATTAGTTAAAAAAGCTGGAATTCCTTATTTAGTAAGCTTCTGGGTTATTTCCTCCTATTGATAATTTTTAAATTACTGAAAAATGCCATTAACATAGATATCGATGAAAGGTAAAGTAAATTTGTGTAGAGGCTATATCGTGCCTAAATTTAATTGGTTATTGTCTTATTTTATTTGTGCTGGTTTAATCACGACCACAGGGTTATCTGTCAGGAGTCAGGCTCTTCTCCCCTACACCCCCCAAATCAATTCTGAAAAGTTGCAAAATCAGGGGTTACAACTTTTACAAGATGCGGTGCAATTGATCAAGTTTCAGCAATATGAATTAGCTCTTCCCCGAGCGGAATTAGCAGTACAACTCGCGCCTAATAACTACGAAGCTTGGTTTATCTTGGGTAGTCTTTACGCACAACTAAGTAAAATAGATCAAGGGATTGAAGCCTTAGAAAAAGCAGAAGAATTAGCTCCCAATCAAGAGGGAATTCTTTTTACTTTGGGTAATGCTTATTTCCAACAGGGAAATTATCAAATCGCTTTGGAAAAACTAGAAGCAGGATTAAAAATTGAAGAAAATGCTCCTGAAGCTCTATTTGACCTAGGAAATACCTATTTGAAATTAGAAAAATTTGATAAAGCGATCTCATCTTATAAGAAAGCATTCACTCAAGAAGCAACTTTTTGGCCAGCAATTAACAATATAGGATTAGTTGAATATGAACAGGGCAATGTTAGTAAGGCGATCAAAAATTGGTCACAAGCCCTAGAAATTGATGCGGAACAAGCAGAACCTAAATTAGCGATCGCTGTGGCATTATACTCCCAAGGAGACACCAAAGAAGGAGTTGAAATGGGGCTATCTGCTTTAGAAATTGATAATCGTTATGCCCAGATTGAGTTTTTACAGGAAAATCTCTGGGGTGATCGTTTAATTGAAGATACTAAAAAGTTTTTTGAGATTCCTCAAATACAGGAGATTGTTGTTCAATCTCAGGTTCAATCTGAAGAGGAATTATTACAAAATTAGTTTAGGAATTTAACAGCAAAAAAGGGGATTAAATAAAATCCCCTAATTCTTATTTATTGACAATAATTTTGCCACATAATTTAGAATTTAAAATTCATTATTCCCCATCTATTTCTTTGATAATTGCCGTGGCTTTTTCACATAATAGTTCATGACTATTCCCATTAGTTGCCATGATGCAACCCCATTTCTTCACATCTCCTTGATTATAGAAAACAGGTTTACCATCGGCATAGGAAAACTGACCTCCTGCCTCAGTGAGAACTAGTTCAGGTGCTGCAAAATCCCAATCTTTAGCAGCAGACTTTCCAGACAAAGAAATATAAAGATCAGATTCTTGTTCCAAGATAGTTGAGATTTTACCCCCAACACTTCCCATATATTTTTTACCTTTGAGCGGTAAGTAATCAATTAACTTCTGGAAACGTTCATCACGGTGAGTACGACTAACAATTAGATATAAATCTTCTAATTTTGCTCGCTGGGAAACTCGAATTGGAGTAATTTTTTGATCTGCTTTGATTTGCACAAAAGTACCTTGGCCTTTAACCGCATAGTATAGTTTTCCAGCCTCGGGAATTGCGACAATCCCGATTACAGGACGTCCATTATGTGCCAAAGCGATATGTAAACAGTATTCTCCTGTTTTATCAATAAAATCTCTGGTCCCATCTAGAGGGTCGATAATCCAAACCCAAGATTTATCAATAGGCTCAGCTTTTTTAACATCAAAAGTTTCTTCCGAAAGATAACCAAAATCTTCATCACTCAGTTGTGCTTGGAGATTTTCTAAAATATAGCGGTTAGCTGCAAGATCAGCCGCAGTAACAGGGCCATCTTTTTTGTCTTTAACATCTAGATCTTGATAGTCTGCTTTACCATGATAATAGGAACTGAGAATATCAGATGCACCCCAGGCTACTGAACGAGCTATCTTCATGATTTCCACTAGCCGTTCTTGATTAATTTCCAAAGCTATACCCCTAATTTATTATTAAGATCGCTAATAGAAATTATGACATCAATTTTTATGAATGAACATTATTTCTTTCCTAAAGATCTCGAATCAGCCTTCCCCATAAATTAACAAGGTTTGGTGTTAATAATTCGCTTGATGGTAAATACTCTTATTGATCTTAAAAAATCAAAGGAACTTCCAGGATCTACTTTCGTTATCTATGTAGGTGTCAATTATCCCTGGAAAACCCCATGCAAGATCTTTTTGATTTAAGTTTGCAGTAGACAAGCAACGGGGAGAGCAAGGAAAGCAGAGGGTAATGGCTAGAAATCTTTTTTTATTGTTACAAGTATAATCAACTATGTTTTAGGGAGGAAACTATTTTCTAGAATGAATCTATGACAAAAAAATTTTATACTGATAGAAACTAAATTTTATTGCAAAAAGTTAATTATAAAAACTAAAATTTAATCCCATCCTAAGTATCAAAAGTCATGGCGCTCAAAATACCAAGTATAATTACTTCTTCACTTTTACTAATTCCCGTATTATTCACGATTCCTACCCTAGCTCATAAGGTAGAAATATCCAATCAAGTGGCAGGAACTTTACATATTGAGCCTGATGATAATCCTCGGATGGGAGAAGAGGTTCAAGCTTGGTTTGCTCTAACTAGTCGTGGAGGCAAGATGATTCCCCTATCTGAATGCAACTGCCAGTTGTCAGTTTATACTTTGCCTCGTAATCAAGAAGATAAACCCATATTGAATCCTATTCTGCAAGCTGTCAATGTTGGCCAATATCAAGAAATTCCTGGTGCTTTGATTACATTTCCCCAAATAGGCTCCTATGAGTTAGAAATTGCGGGAACAGCAGATAATGGAGCTAACTTTCAAGATTTTAAGTTAAACTATACAGTCAATGTTCTTCCATAGTTCATTAATTCATAGTTGACAGACTGCTAGGGATAGCTTGTAGCAATTCCGCTTGAATAGTTATCAAACCCAGCAAATAACCCTTTTAACGCCCTATTATCTTTTCTCAAAAGATACTGAACTTCTTTGACACTCCCACCTTTCCGCTACGCTAAAAAGGTGGGATTCTTGGTTCAACGACTCAACTTACCCTGACAGGTATTACTACCAACCAAAATAGAGGTTGAATCTCCCCAAGCGTTTAGGTCTAAGTCTTGGTGCGCGTTCGCGATCGCCTTTTGCGTGAGAAATAGCGGTTACGTGCTTATAAATATCTTTTTGTCCAACACCTTTGTGATCTTCCCAATATCGAAGACATTTATTCCGCACAAACTGAACTGTACGAATAGCTTCATCTATAGCTCGAAATTGAGATTCTTTTCCCCTAAGCTTGTACTCCAAGATAAACATCTTGCGTTGCTAACTTGCTACGTAAAACACAATAACGTAGTATGACGGCACTTAAAAGTGCTCGTGTCGGACGCGAAGCTTATGCGCGACGCGAAGCTAGTCCTTTAGGGCAGCGGTATCCTTTAGGAAATCCTTTAGGACGATTCATGAGGGGCTGTCTTCGGAGGTTTCCTCCGAAGTTTAAACGCCCCGTCCAACCCATAAATGAGGTTGGCTTTCTCGCTCCCGCTTTTTCTGTAAAATAGTTGGCTTAGATACTGCTTCTTGGTGGATCAAGTCGATCAAGTTGACAAGCCAACATCAGTATTCACTACTTTATACTCTTGGCGATTGAGTCCGAGTAAACCGATAAAAGTTCCTGTTCCTTTGTAAATAAACATTAGAGATTTAAAGATCCCTTGTCGTCCTAAAACTATGCTCAAAGGGAGCCCAATGATGCCAATCATGAGTAATATTATACCTTTTAAGACTCTGATGAATTGGATTGTAAAAGAGGGGTATAGTTCTTTTTCCAATAAACTATGAATTGAATAGATATGACGACATCTTTCTAAAATCCATTTTGGCTTAGTGCGATCGCTGGGAAGCCAATCATAAACGATCGCCTCATCAGCCCAAACTATTTTGTAACCGGCTTTGTGAAGTCGCATAAATAGATGGGAATCTTCGCCTCCTGTAAGAGCGAAACGGTCATCAAATACGGGATTATATTGTCGCAAAATTTCCGCCCGAACTAAGACATTATTAGTAAAAGCGACATGTCTAGTTTCTCCAGTTTGGGAACGGGGCGGGTGAAAGAAGCCACTCTTCATCAGCCATTCAGCAGGTTCCTCATCTACAAAATGGGGCAGAACTGTGCCAGTAACTACATCTGCTTGATATTCTTGTTGTACCCATAAAAGCTCATCTAACCAATTAGGTACAGGGACTTCATCATCATCAAGAATTGCGATCGCATTTGTCTGGGGATCTGCTAAACTGAGGGATTTATTACGGCCATAAGTGACCCCTCGCTGAAATTCGACATCGGTTTTGAGCCTCCAAGGAAAATCCTGTTCGATCTCTTGACAGATTTGTGCGGCGATACCTTCATTATGATTATCAACAATAATTACTTCGATCTCAGGACGCTCTACTTTCTCAAAAGTAAGTTTAGCTAAACCTTCTAGTAATCTTTTTAATCCTTGAGGGCGTTTGTAAGTAGTAACGCAAATCGAGACTAGCATAGGGCTATAAATAAGTTAAGTTATTAAATAATTTTTTACAAGATAATCGCTAAAATTTTAACATTTTTGCTGATCAATTCATAGTTATTTATTACCCAATAATCTATCCCTAAGATGTTTAATGCGATCGCGATATTGGGCAGCAGATTCAAATTCTAAGTTTTTCGCCGCTTCTTTCATTTGGGCTTCTAATTGTTCAATAATTTCGGGAATTTTTTCTAAAGGTAATTCATCGGATTGTTGATAAATTTCTTCTAATTGTTCACTGTTGAGACGACGGGAAAGATCGAGGAAAGACAAGATGGAATTCTCTGATTTTTTAATGATCGGTTGCGGTGTAATATTATGTTCCTTGTTATAGGCAATTTGGATTTCCCTTCTTCTGTTAGTTTCTGCGATCGCGTTGATCATACTTTTAGTTAAATTATCAGCATATAAAATTGCTTGTCCACTGACATGACGAGCCGCTCTGCCGATAGTTTGAATTATCGAACTTGTAGAACGCAAAAATCCTTCTTTATCCGCATCGAGAATCGCAACCAAAGAGACTTCTGGTAAATCCAATCCTTCTCTTAATAAGTTAACTCCGATTAAAACATCGAATTCTCCTTGGCGTAAAGCTTGTAAAATTTCGATTCTTTCAATGGCTTTAATTTCCGAATGCAGATATTGAACTCTAACATCTCTTTCACTAAAATATTCACTTAAATCTTCGGCCATTCTTTTAGTCAAGGTGGTAATTAGAACTCTTTGGGCCAGCTTGACTCGATTTTTAATTTCTCCTAAAAGATCATCTACTTGATTCGTTGTCGGGCGAACTATAATTTCTGGATCAATTACTCCGGTCGGACGGATAATTTGTTCTGCTACTTGTCCCTGAGACTGTTCAATTTCCCAAGTGCTAGGAGTAGCCGACACAAAAATACACTGATTAACCTTTTGCCAAAATTCCTCAGCTTTTAAAGGACGATTATCCGCCGCAGAAGGCAGACGAAATCCATGCTCAATTAAAACTTTTTTCCGGGCTTGATCGCCATTATACATTCCTCTAATTTGAGGCACAGTGACATGGGATTCATCAACAATTAGTAACCAATCATCAGAAAAATAATCAACTAAACATTCTGGAGGTGAGCCAGGTTTCCTGCCTGCCAAATGACGTGAATAATTTTCCACTCCATTACAATAGCCGACTTCCTGTAATAATTCTAAATCGTAACGAGTTCGTTGTTCTAATCTTTGATACTCTAATAACTTATTTGCTTGCTCCAGATTTTTTAATTGCTCCTCTAGTTCGGTTTTAATATCTTCACAAGCTTGTTCTAATTGGGATTCAGGAGTTACAAAATGGCGTGCTGGATAAATACTAATCTGCTGGAGAGCTGCTAAAGTTTCTCTAGTAATGGGATCTACATATTGGATGCTATCTATTTCATCTCCAAAAAATTCAATTTTAATAATGCGATCTTCATAGGCAGGAATGATTTCTAAAACATCTCCTCTAACCCGAAAATTTCCCCTTTCTAATTCAATATCATTACGAGAATATTGTACCGAAACCAAACTACGTAACAAATTCCCTAGAGGAATTTCTACTCCTACTTGAAGTTTAATTGCCGCATTAAGATATTCTGCTGGCATTCCCAAACCATAAATACAACTAATAGAAGCCACAACAATCACATCTTGACGTTCAAAAAGAGAACGAGTTGCCGAGTGACGCAACATATCGATTTCATCATTAATCGATGCTGTTTTTTCGATATAAGTATCGGTGACGGGAAGATAAGCTTCTGGCTGATAATAATCGTAATAACTAATAAAATATTCAACGGCATTATCAGGGAAAAATTGTCGCAATTCATTACATAATTGAGCCGCCAAAGTTTTATTATGAGCCAAAACTAAAGTAGGTTTTTCCACATTAGCAATAACCTGAGCAGCCGTATAGGTTTTTCCCGTACCTGTGGCACCCAGTAAAGTTTGAAAAGTATTTCCTGCTAAGATAGAATCAGTTAGTTTCGCGATCGCTTTTGGTTGATCTCCCGTTGGTTCAAAGGGAGATTTGAGATTAAAGAGGCTCATAATAAACGATGAGGTATTAGCAATAAAGGATGAAGAATTAACAACTAAGGATAAAAAATTAATAATGAGATATCAATAATAACGTAATTAGGGATTGAAATATTTTTACTAAAGGTGCTAGAAAAGATGAACAGTGAAGAATCGATATCAGAAATATTGTCTCAAGAAAATAATTACTTTAACCGTGCTCGCGCTAGTATCCAACAGGCGATTTCTTGGTATGGCAATGCCCGTCGTCATGGTAGATATACTCCCGATGAAAGATTACAAACCGCAGTCCGCTCGGATTTAAAGTCCTTAAAACAAGCTTTAGATAAATTAGATCAAAAAGTTTTACGCATCTCAGCTTTTGGTTTAGTTAGTTGTGGCAAATCTTCTGTAATTAATGCTTTAGTGGGAAAAAAAGTTCTAAAAACAGGGCCTTTAAACGGAGTAACTCAGTTCCCCCAATCCATTTCTTGGCAACCAACTCCTGATTCAGTGGAAGTTGAGTTAATTGATACTCCTGGTTTAGATGAGATTGCCGGAAAAGCCAGGGAAAAAATGGCGCGGGAAATCGCCCAAAAATCAGATTTAATTTTGTTGGTAATTTCAGGAGATATTACCCGTACAGAATATCTCGTATTATGTCAATTACGCCGCAGCCAAAAACCAATAATAATTGTGTTTAATAAGGTTGATCTATATCCTGATGAGGATCGACAAAGTATTTATAACCAGTTGAAATTAATCAATGCAGCCAATGGTGGCGCAGATATGGAAGAAATTATTTCTACTGATGAAATAGTGATGGTAGCTGCCAAACCCCAAGCGATTAAAGTACGCTCAGAAGCAGATGATGGTACGGTTACAGAATTTTGGGAAGAGCCGCAATCTCAAATAGAGGAATTGCAACAAACTATTTTGCGCATTGTCGAACGAGAAGGACGTTCTCTGTTGGCATTAAATTCTTTGGTACAAGCTAGAGATTCCGAAAAACGTATTGCCAGTAATACTGTATCTCTCAGAAAAGAGTTAGCCCAGGACATCATTTGGAAATATGCTCGATACAAAGCGCTAGTTGTAGCATTAAATCCCTTTCCTTTACTAGATGTTTTGGGAGGGTTGGTTACTGATTTATTTTTGATTCGTTCCTTAGGTAAGTTATATGGTTTACCGATTACTACCTACGAAGCCCAGACTTTATTACGCAGAATCGTTGCTAGCTCTGGAGGATTATTATTAGGAGAAATCGGGAGCAATATCTTTTTGGGGGCAGGCAAAGGTGCTAGTGCTATCTTAGGGGTAGTAGAAAGTCCTGGGGCTTTTGTCACCTATACTGGTACTGCTACTGTTCAAGCTGCGATCGCAGGCTATGGAGCTTATGTAATCGGTCAAGTTGCACAAGTCTATCTGGAACAAGGTTGTACCTGGGGTTCTTTGGGGGCTTCTACTGTGATTGCTGAAATTTTATCCCAAGCTGAACCAAAAACTATTATTTATCGCTTGCGACAAGAATTACTTTAAATAATTAATAATTAAAAACGGAAAATTATTGTTTTTTCTTAACCGTAAGCATAAGTAAAATGAACGCAAGCTTCATTAGTTTCTAAGTGATGATAAAGGAAAAAATGCTCAAATGTGCCAACACCTTCTAAAAATAATTCTGGAGAACGATCTAAATTCCCATAAACTTTAACAGATTGTAAATTATTAAAGGTTTCTAAAGCGCCGCAAGTGTAGGCTATATCATATGTTCCACGGTTCATATTGTATCTTAACCAGTGTCTTTTGTAGTTACTTTCTATTGCTTCAGATTCAAAATATCTAAGATTTAATTCCTAATCATTATAATCTGCCTTTTATTAAAGCCTCCTTAGAGCGCTCGTCAACTTTCAATTAAAAATCATGCCTAAACAACGCCTCGATATTCTCTTAGTAGAGCGCAATTTTTGCGATTCTCGTCAACAAGCACAACGCTGTATTGGCGCCGGAGAAGTCAAGGTTAATGATCAGGTAATTGATAAAGCAGGAACCAAGATCGATATCTCAGCTGTAATTGAATTAAAAGCTAAACCTCCCTATGTATCCCGTGGAGGAGAAAAACTACACCAAGCTTTAGTTACTTTTGAAATTGATGTTCAGGATCGAATCTGTCTTGATGGCGGAATTTCTACAGGAGGATTTACCGACTGTCTTCTACAAGCAGGAGCTAAAAAAGTTTATGGGGTGGATGTGGGTTATGGGCAAGTAGCTTGGAGTATCCGGCAAGATCGAAGGGTTGTTCTTAAAGAAAGAACCAATTTTCGTTATCTAACTCCCCAAGACTTATATGGTAATGAATCTCCTGCCAACTTAGGGGTTATGGATTTATCTTTTATTTCTTTAACCAAAGTTTTACCATCCTTATGGAATTTATTAATTCCGCCCAGAGAAGTTATTTTATTAGTTAAGCCGCAGTTTGAAGTTGGACGGTCGAAAGTAGGGAAAAAGGGCGTGGTTCGTGAGCCTAAAGATCGAGCAGAGGCTATCTTGCAGGTATGGCAAGCAGCTTCTGAAATTGGTTGGCATTATCAAGGTTTAACAGTTTCTCCAATTAAAGGCCCAGCAGGAAATGTCGAATATCTTTTATGGTTGAGTACAGAATATTCTACAGAATCTCCCGATTTATCATTTATTGAAACTCTAAATTAATTACTTTTTGGTTTATCATAATACATCATAGTCAACATCCAATAACCTTTAAGTCAGAGTATAAATATATAGTATGTTCAAGAATTTAATTTGAGCTATATATTGTCAAAATTAGTTCGTCATTAACAAGATATGAGCAAAGAAAGATAGTATTCCAAAACATGTCCTCCAAACAATTAAAGAAGCTAAGAAAAAACAGCTTGAAACACTAGATTTAAGTTATTCAAGTTATTCAGAAAATATAGTTTCTTTTCTTGAAATCAGTAAGCTATAGATAAAGAATGTAGAAAAAGATATGACGAGAGATCGCATTCTCCAAAAAATTCAAGATGCCGAAGAAAATCAACTAGAAGAACTAGATATAAGCAATGATTTTTTTACGGATGATGAAAACAAACTAACTGAAATTCCAGAAGAAGTTTTTAAATTAATAAACTTAAAAGTCTTAAAACTAAACTACAACAAAATATCCCATCTTCCGGAATCTCTGGGCAATCTCACTAATTTAAATGAGCTATATTTGAGTGGAAATCAGTTAACGAGTCTTCCGGAATTTCTGGGCAATCTCACTAATTTAAATGAGCTATATTTGAGTGAAAATCAGTTAACGAGTCTCCCGGAATCTCTGGGCAATCTCACTAATTTAAATAAGCTAAATTTAAGTGGAAATCAGTTAACGAGTCTCCCAGAATCTCTGGGCAATCTCACTAATTTAAATAAGCTAAATTTAAGTGGAAATCAGTTAACGAGTCTCCCAGAATCTCTGGGCAATCTCACTAATTTAAATAATCTATCTCTAGGGGGTAATCGTTTAAAACAACCACCTCTAGAAATAGCAACCAAAGGTGTGCAATCAATAAAAGAATATTTCGAGCAATTAAGCACAGAGGAAAAAGATTATATTTATGAAGCTAAATTACTCATTGTTGGCGAAGGAGGAGCAGGTAAAACAACTCTAGCTAAGAAGATTCAAAACCCTGAATACAAACTCCGAGAAAGTGAACCATTAACAGAAGGAATTGATGTTATTAAATGGAGTTTTACTCTACCAGATAAAGAACGAGAATTTAAAGTCAATATTTGGGATTTTGGTGGACAGGAAATTTATCATGCTACCCATCAGTTTTTCTTGACCAAACGTTCTCTTTATATTTTAGTTGCTGATACTCGAAAAGAAGATACAGATTTTTATTATTGGCTTAATATTGTAGAGCTATTGAGTGATAATAGCCCTCTGTTAATTATCAAAAATGAGAAAGAAGATCGTCAAAAAGAAATTAATGAAACAGCTTTACGAGGACGCTTTACTAATCTTAAAGAAACTTTAGCTACTAACCTTAAAACTAACCGAGGTTTAAGAGATGTTATAACTAATATCCAAGATTACATTAAAAAATTACCCCACATAGGACAAACATTACCAAAAACTTGGGTAAAAGTTCGTCAGGCTTTAGAAAATGATACTCGCAACTATATCTCTCTTCAAGAATATTTTGATATTTGCCAAGCTAATGGATTTACACGACTCGAAGATAAATTACAGTTAAGCGGATATCTCCATGATTTAGGAGTATGTATTCATTTTCAAGATGAAGAAGATTCTTTGTTATACAGAACAGTGATTCTGAAACCAGAATGGGGAACAGATGCTGTTTACAAAGTGCTCAATAATAAGGAAGTTATTAATAATAAAGGACATTTTACTCGCAAAGATTTAAAAAATATTTGGCAGGATGAAAAATATGCCTCCATGAGAGGAGAATTACTAGAATTAATGAAAAAATTTCAACTTTGCTACGAGGTTCCTGAAAGCAAAGATACCTTGATCGCCCCTCAACTGCTTAGCGATAACCAACCAGAATATGACTGGGATGAATCCCATAATTTGATTTTACGCTACGCTTATCTTGATTTTATGCCCAAGGGTATTATTACTCATTTTATTGTAATAATGCACCAGTATATTGAGCAACAAGAATATGTTTGGAAAACTGGAGTCATTCTCAACAAAGATAATACCAGAGCTGAAGTAATTGAAAATTACGGTAAGCGTGAGATTAAGATTAGGATTTTTGGCAGTTATAAGCGGGAATTACTGAACATGATTACTTACGAACTTAATAAAATTCATCATTCTTATAAACGATTGAAATACAGTAAGTTAATTCCTTGTAATTGTTCCACTTGTAAGGACAGTCAATCACCACATTTTTATGATTTTGATATGTTGCGAAATTTTATAGCAGACAAGCAATACAAAATTCAATGTCAAAAAAGCTATCAAATGGTAAATGCTTTGGGTTTAATTGATGACATTTTAGATTTAAAAAAATCAATCTATCAAGAGAAACAAGATATTAATAAATCAATCAATTTTGAAGGAGATGTTCAGCAATTAATACTGCAATTACCAGAAAAAGGGAATTACTTTAAAGATAGAAATATTAAAATCCAAGGTGATTATTATACAAGTAATTATAATGAGAATATTGCAGGTGGTTATATTACAGAGAATTCATCATCAATACAAAATATTAAGCTTGCTCGAAGAAAAGAAATTTTTGAAATAAATTACCAAGATAATTTAAACTTAGCTAAAAACAAAATTGATGTTGATGATCTTTGCCAAAAAGCTTCCATTTGTGAACAGAAACATCAATTGAATGAGGCAATAAGATACTATAAACAAGCAATTAATGTTGACAGACATTATTTAGGTGCATGGCACGGTCTTGCAAGGATTTATAAATCTTTAGGTGAAAAAGAAAAGCAATCATCGACTTTAGATAAAATAGAATTAATAGTCAACATAGACAGAAAAAAGCTAGATATTGATGAACTTTACCGAAAAGCGCGTCTTCATGAAAGGCAGACAGAATTTCATGAAGCGATAAGATACTATGAAAAACTACTTAATATTGAGAAGTATTATTTAAAAGCATGGGAAGGGCTTGAAATAATTTATAGATATTTAGGCGAAGATGATAAGCAAGTCAAAGCTTTACAGCAGGTACAATTAATAAAAGATATTATAGATTTTGAAACAAATGCTGAGCAAAAAATTACTCTTCAGCAACTTGAGTTTTTGAATTTAGATTTCTTTGGAAATTCCCAATGGACATTTCAACCTCAAATTAATATCCTGTTGGGTAAAAATGGATATGGCAAGAGCTATTTGCTTCGGTTAATAATTTCGCTGCTTCAAAGAGATGATAATATATCATCGCAGTTTTTTGGTGATAGATTGGAGAATGCATTTATGCAGCTTTCACTAGAAAGAAATAAGACTGAGCAAGTTATTGAACGTAGCAAAACTGTATTTAAGAAATCTATTGGAAAAGTTCCTATCTTAGCTATTCCTGATTTACGCTATATTGATAAATCAAAAAGTACTATTAGTCTCTTTGATGATGAAAAGAGTGACATGAGAGAATATGGAGCATATCACTTTTTGTATGAACAATCTTTTGAGGGACTAATTCAAAACTTTTTGTATGAACTTTGTATTATGTTCATAAATCAAGATCGTTCAGCTCAAGATCGTTCTTTTGATTTGCCAATCTTTCAATTGCTCCATAAAGTAGTCAAAGAATTAACAGATGAAGCATTTGAGTTTAGTGAGATAAAACCTAGAGGGAATGCAAGGTTTGAGATAAATGTAATTACAGATGGCAATAACGACAGGCTTCTACCGCTTCAAAAGGCTTCCCAGGGTACTTTAAGTGTACTTTCTATTTTTGGGTTAATTTACTACTATTTAAAATCAGTTTTTCCAGATACACCAGAAAAAGACTTGTTAAGCAAGCCAGCGATTGTTTTCATCGATGAAGTAGACGCTCATTTGCACCCCAGTTGGCAACAGAAAATAATCAGACTTTTAAGGGAAAATTTTCCGAACGTACAGTTTGTGCTTACAGCACATAGTCCTCTGGTAGTAGCAGGTTGCTTCAATAGCGAAGTATCTGTATTGAGAAAAGTAAGTGGCAAACAAGTAATAATTTTTGCCCTATATCTTCTTATACTGAGCGAATTATACCGACTAGGCTCACTAATTATACATAACTATCTGAGAAAAGTAGAAGATGGCTTTGTAATACAAGAATTTTCAGAAGATTTTATAGGCGAGACGACTGAGAATTTGTATAGAAAATTATTTGAGATTGAAGATATTGACGAAAATTATCTCTATTATGCAACAAGGATTAGCGCAAATATGGATAATAGCGAACGAATAAATATGTTGGAATCCAAGGAAATTTTAACTAATCAGGAAGAAATAGAGTTAGAAATATTGCATAGAGATGATGACCACATCATTAGTGTAGCACAAAAGATTGAAGAGAAAGAAGCTCAAGACTACGAACTGATAATAGAGGAATTGAAAGCAGAGATTAGAGAATTAAAATATCAACTCGAACTTCAACAAAGCAATAAAAATAATTAAGATTACAGGGAGGCTTGACAACAAAATATATATTTTGGGAGTTACATTTTTTTATGGTTTCAGTAAATAAATAATATCAAAATTAACATGGAATATTATACTAATAAACTTATAGAAATATTTGCAGAATGTGATATAGATAATTTAGAAGAAAATCAAGATTATATTAAATTGTGTCATGAAAATAACAGAAAAGTTTGGTTTGATGCTTTGAGGGCAAGAATAGAGAAAATCAAGAAAAGGTTAGAAATAACTGTTGGAAAACAGTCATCTCTAAAGAACCAGGTTATTGAAGCACTGACATTATTAAATAGAATGAAGACTGAAGAAGAAAAAAATATTTGTTATGAACTTATAATCAAGGAATTTAGCAATCAGTGGCAACAAAGTCAGTTGGATCATTTTAAAAAATATTATAATGCCCTGCAAAATAACTATGACTATTTTTTATCATTTACAGATAGAAATCCCACACGTCAATACGGCAGTTATTATCTTAATCCTAATTATGAATACTTGACAAGAAGATTACTGGGGAAAAAATTCATCAAAGATCATGAAAAAGTTAATTTGTTAGCACGAGCCATCCATTATCTTTTGGAAAGCAGGGGTAATATAAAAGGCTTCTTTTATCCTCAAAAAGAAGAAGACAACCAAGAAGTAAAAGCAAAATTAATAAGTGCTTGTGAACACTGTTTTGTGTTTGTACAAATTATTCAAAACATAATGTTTGCTGATAGTAAAGATTCTAAAAACCCCAATTATTGCCATTTTGAATATTGCCATGCTTGCAAATGTTTAGAAAGTAAAAAAAGATTTATTTTTTTACTTGCAGAAAAATCTCATGATAGCCTCAAGGATTTTTATCGCAATGTTCATCCTGACTGTGACGAATGGTATCAAGACATTTTGAGCAGAGATAAGATAATTTTACAACATGCCGAAAAAAAGGATGTTATGAAAATGATAAAGACAATTCGTAAAAACTTGGTTGAAAAAATAGATAAAATAAAATGGGAAATAATTGAAGATGTACCTGATTAAATTAACCATTGCTTACTTTATATTATGTCAAATAAAATTAAACACCTAGAAATGATACAAGGTGTTATCAACAGAATGGCTGGCAACTCTTTTCTCTTAAAAGGATGGTGTGTAACTCTAGTTTCTGCTTTATTTGCACTAGCGGCAAAAGATAGTAATACGAATTTTATTCTTGTCGCTTACTATCCAGTGCTCATGTTTTGGATTTTAGATGCTTATTTTTTGCGACAGGAACGTCTGTTTCGGAAAAAATACGACGAGGTTCGGCACTCCGCAGAAGGTTCAATCAATTTTTCTATGAATACATCGACAGTAAAAGACTCAGTAAAACCCTGGCTGAGAGTTGCCTTTTCAAAAACACTATTTTTGTTTTATGGGACAATGTTGATAGCGATATTATTGGCAATATTTATTGTAGTGTAGCGACATAAACTAACAATAACTCTTACCAAGAATTATCATGACATTTGGATTTTAAAACTTACCAGTATTATTTTTACAAGAAACTTACTATCTTAACAGTACCAATAGAACTTAGGGTAGTGCAAAATAAGTAATGATTTATTGTTGTGTTAGATGAAATACTAAATAGCATTTATATACTTTTCCAAGGATTTGCAAAAAGACAAAGTTTGCCTTAGCGAACATTCCCAAAATTTGTCTCGTCTCCCATGTGTACTACGTGTACTATAAAGCGATAAAGATGATGGGATGTTCCTCTAGCAGAGAAAAAACTAGGAAACATAGGAATCAAACAAACTGATTTTCTGTTTATTAAGCTATGCTGGTGTCGAGAAAATCCTAAAAGCAAAAGCGCGTAACCTGGGAGTTGAGCGAATGGGTTTATTTGATAGGCTTCGCGGTGAATTTATAGATATTATCGAATGGTTGGATTCAACTAACGATACCATTGTCTATCGCTTTGAACGCCACAATAATGAAATTAAAATGGGCGCACAGTTAACCGTCCGTCCTGGTCAAATGGCAGTATTTGTGAACGAAGGACAAGTAGCAGATGTCTTTTTACAATCAGGCAAGTATGAATTAACAACCCGTAATTTACCTGTACTAAGTACCCTCAAAGGTTGGTCTTATGGCTTTAATTCTCCCTTTAAAGCCGAAGTGTACTTTTTTAGTAGTAAAGTTTTCACCAACCTCAAATGGGGAACTTCTAACCCGATTACAATTCGAGATCCTGAATTAGGCCCAATACGTTTACGGGCATTTGGTAGTTATAGTATTCGGGTGTCCGATCCGACTCAACTATTAGAGGATCTTGTCAGTACTGACGGACTATTCCAAGTTGATGAAATTAGCGATCATCTACGGAACATTATTGTCAATTGTTTTGCTAGTTGGGTGGGGAAATCAGAAATTCCTCTGTTGGATTTAGCCGCTCATTATGGCGATTTAGGCGATCGCGTTCGTGATGAAATTAAACCAGAAATCAACCAGGTAGGAATTGAGTTAACCCAACTTTTAATTGAAAATATCTCTCTTCCTCCTGCAGTCGAAGAAGCATTGGATAAGCGAGCTTCCATGGGCTTAATTGGTAATCTGGGGCAATACACTCAGTATCAAGCTGCTAATGCGATTGAAGCTTCAGCAAATAATCCCAGTGGTGGTAATGCTGGAATGGATTTTGGTATTGGCATGGCAATGGCGCAACAAATGGCAAATGCTATGCAGCCCCAAGCAAGTGCACCCGCTGCACCTCCGCCGCCACCAACTCAACCCCAATGGTATATTTCTCGAAATGGCCAACAGTTAGGGCCTCTTGCGCTGAATCAATTGGCACAGCAAGGTTTAACTCCACAAAGTTTAGTTTGGCATTCGGGCTTAGATGGTTGGAAAAAAGCTGCCGAAGTTGCTGAATTAGTATCGGTGTTTCCTGCTGCACCACCACCACCGCCACCGCCAGTACAAACTCAGTGGTATATTGCCCAAAATGGGCAACAGTTAGGCCCTTTTGCTCTGAATCAACTGGCACAGCAAGGTTTAACTCCACAAAGCTTAGTCTGGCATTCGGGCTTGGATAGCTGGAAAAAAGCTGCCGAAGTTGCTGAATTAGGATCGGTTTTTCCTAAAACACCGCCATCTCCTCCTCCTTTACCTTAATAAGTAACTATCGTTGTAAAAGTCACTCCGAGACCACTACCTGTAGTGTTCGTATTTAAATATTTAACTATATACTGAGTTTTTCGAGTTAGTTTTACAACAGTAGATAAGTAATGAGTAATAAGTAATGAGTAATAGGTATTGATAACTTTTGACTGATGACTGATGATTGATAAGACGATCAAAAGATATCCCTGTCCTAGTTGTGGTGCAGAGTTGGTATTTAATCCTGAAGGCGGTAAGTTAAAGTGTGAATACTGTAGTTGGGAAGATGCTATTCCCCAAAGTGAGGAAGAGTTACAGGAAAATTCCTACGAGCAATATCTCAACAATAGTCGCACTCAATTGGCTACCCTTTCGACCACAGCTATGGAAATTAGTTGTGACAATTGTGGCGCTAAGATCACCTTTGAGCCTCCCCAAGTAGCAGGTCAATGTCCCTTTTGTGCCTCTAGTATTGTGGCACAGCCCAAACAAGCCGATCCCACCCTAGCACCCCAGGGAATTATTCCTTTTACCATTGGACGCAAAGAAGCCAGGGAGAACCTGCAAACTTGGATTCGTCAGCGATGGTTTGCTCCTAATGATTTAAAGCAACTAGCGCAACCCGAAAAAATTCAGGGTATGTATTTACCTTTTTGGACTTATGATGCTTTTACGAAAAGCCAGTATCGGGGAGAAAGAGGTGAGTATTACTATGAAACCGAAACCTATACGGAAAAGAATGAGGAAGGAAAAACTGAAACTAAAACTCGTCAAGTACGACATACCCGTTGGTATCAAGTTTCTGGTTGGGTACAGCGGTTTTTTGATGATGTGTTAATTCCTGCTACCAAGTTAGTTGACCATAAACGTCTAGAAAAACTTGAACCTTGGCGGTTAAAAGATTCTTTACGTCCTTATGAGCCTTCTTATTTAGCAGGGTTTGAAGCGCAGCGATCGCAAATTGAGCTAGAGGAAGGTTTTGAAAAAGCTAAAGCTGCGATGGTATCTCAAATCAGATCAGATATTAAGCGGGACATTGGTGGGGATGAACAACGGATTCACAATGTTTCTACTAGCTATAGTGCCATTACCTTTAAACATATTTTGTTGCCTGTGTGGTTAACCTCCTACCGCTATCATGGTGAGCAATATCAGATTTTGATTAATGCTAATACCGGGGAAATACAGGGTGAACGTCCCTATAGTGTAGCTAAGATTGTCTTGACTGTTATCGGAGTAATAGTTGCGATCGCTGTTATTGTGGCTATTTTTAATGTTCTATCTTAAACTCATTGTTCTGCTATTACGCGATCGCGTAATCGTTTATATTAGATTTACAGTTTAACTTAACAATTAATCCTAATCAAATTATTGACTCAAGAAGTTAACTAAATTGAGGGTACTATCGCTTGTTGATTTTCTAATAGTCTTAAAACTGCCTCAGCATAGTCGCTATGCTCGTCTGAAAAGATCCAACTAATCGATACCGAACAATCTAGGACAAAATAACTCAAAATCTTCTTCCTTCTTCAATCATTTCTCGAATTGATGAGCCATCTGAAGGTATTTCTCGTCTTAGTTGGCGAAATCCTGCAATAATTTCCGATATTTTCGGTTTTTTTGCTGAATCTTTTGACTTGAAAGCTAATTTTTGCTCTGATTCTAATGGTTGAACTACTAAAACTACCTCAACATCTTTCTCTTTGAGATTGGTGGGCATTTGAATTTTTAACATTCCATCAGCACCAATATGGGAGCGGACTTTAATACTTTCCATCTTAAATTTTTATTGGTTTAAATACTCTACTGATAATTATCGCGCGATCGAGAGTCACTTGAATCTTGAAGTTATGAATCGCAATAGGTAATTATTGATGAAACGCTCCACGCTTTTCTGATCTTAGAGCGATCTCTCCGAGATCCGCAAGCGGGGCGCCTTTTTAGAAACACAATTGATTACATTGCGGAGTAGTATGAACTCTAAACTCAATCAAGGGAAAATTGAGGATCAAGTTTCACCTAATCTATAGCAATCCTATGTGAGTCATGAAAACCGATAATAGTGTGCTTGCGAAGCACGTGCTCTGCACGACCATCTTGCTCACGCGAGCGAGACGCTCGCACTTTTTCACAAATGATTTAGGATTGCTATATAGCGCAATAGTTAGTTTTTGCTAAATAGCGATCTCTCCGAGATCCGCAAGCGGGGCGCCTTTTTAGAAATACAGTTGATTACATCGCGGAGTAGTATGAACTCTAAACTCAATCAAGAGAAAATTGAGGATAAAGTTCCACCTGATCTATAGCGCAATAGTTAGTTTTTGCTAAATAGCGATCTCTCCGAGATCCGCAAGCGGGGCGCCTTTTAGAAATACAGTTGATTACATCGCGGAGTAGTATGAACTCTAAACTCAATCAAGGGAAAATTGAGGATCAAGTTTCACCTAATCTATGGCGCAATAGTTCGTTTTTGATTAAAGACGTAGTGAAGTTTTTATTATTAACGCTCACTATTCTTTCTATCGTTTGTTGGCTGAGTTTAGACCAAGTAATGACTTTTTATTTCAAATCATTGACTTAATTTTAAACATTCATATAATGACTTTTTTCCTGGCTTAATATCCAAATAATTAGTTAAATCTCTTTGATTAGGATCAAAATCTATAACTAAAACTTTTTTATTATTTCTCGTTAAAGCCGCAGCAAGATTGATTACTGTTGTTGTTTTTCCTACTCCACCTTTATTGTTGTAAACAGATACTGTTAAAGCTTTTGAAGGGTTTTCAATTTTGTTCCTAATTTGACGAGTGATATCAACAATATTTTTAGGATTAATTTCTAAACAGGAAGTTGCAGGGTAAATTGCTTTACCATGTTTTCTAAATAATTGAATATGCTTTGAGTTAGTAATAATGCCCCATTGTGTGGATTTACAATTAGGTCCTAGTAAATAGCCCTTTAGCTGATTAACTGTTGTTTTATATTGAGGCTTATTATAAGCGATATTAATATCTCTTCCTTTTAATTCAACTAAGATATTGGGATGAGCATTGTTGTGTAAAAAAATATCTTCATCGGAATTATGGCGAAGTGCATAATCAACCTTGAGTCTTTGACCAGTTATAAATTGGGGCTTGCGCTCCGTTAAATTAAATCCTAAAGCATCAAAAAATGTTGGCACGAAGATCGAGTCTACTACTCTTTCTTTTGAAAGTTCCGGTGGAAGATTATGGAGATTTTGTAGTGCTTCTACTAAGCTTTTTTCTATTTCTGGGGAAATGGGTTCTGATTTTTTCTGGTTTTTAAGTTGTTGTGTAGCTAAAGATAACTTAGTCTGATTGTATTCTTGAATATGTTTAACTTTTAAATCTTGTGCTTGAACAATCCGTTTGATGCCTTTTTGTGACCAATTACAAACCTTGGCTATGCGCTCAATTGCTTCTTCTTCAGATAACCCAAACAAACCTTGCTTGTAGAATGCATTCAAGATTTGTTGCATAACTTGAGATCGCTGTTCAATAATTGTTTCATTCGCAATATAATCAATCATCAGATGCTGTTGATTCTGTGCCAGAATTCTTTGTATTGCACTTTTAGTTTGTTCTGAAATATTTCTGCGATCTCCTACTTCTTTCAGATATTGTAACTTTTCAGGAGTAATTTGCTGATTTGCACAGATAATGTGAGCAAGTACTATAAATCCATAGTCAAGTTTTTCTTGAACAACAGTAGGGGAGTCAGTCATTAGTAATAAAGAAAAAATATTGAATTAAACTTGATTTCATATATATCACGTCTGGGGTGAATTATAAAAAAAAGTAGTTAATGCTCATCAGTCAGAGCTGCGGTTGATTGCAAGCAAGTACCGAAACTTATCGGCGGTTATTCAAGAGAATCTCACCTACTGCTTTTTAACGGAGCTTTCAAAGTTGGTTGCGCAGTTTAGTCATAGATTTAGGCGCACAGGTCATTCCCATTGATGGAAAAACTGTTAAAGGTTCTTATGATCGTAATGGAGAACAATCTGCCTTATATAAGTCTAGAATTAATAGTGCCAGTAAATGATGATAAATAATCAGTGTTGCCCAATATTTATCAATGACTTCTGCGACAGGATTCGATCAGATTAGCCCTACAGCCCTGTTAGTTGCATACCTGAGACAATTTACTGACATTCCCCATAGCAAAGAAATTGCTCAATTGGTGCAAGCTCAAACTTTTGTAGCCCAATTACCAGGACAAAAATCAGCTTTGCCACTAGAGCTTTCTGTTTTATTTGAGGGTCGATACAAAGCCATCAACAAGGTTATCAATCAATTTGCACCCTCACAAATTTGAGAATTAGCTTCGGGTTTTTCAGCTCGTGGCATGGAATTTTCTAACAACCCCAGCATCACTTTTGTTGAGAGTGATTTACCAGGAATTGTTGCCCAAAAGCAAAAACTTATCGAACAATTAGTAGGGCAATGTTCTAATCTTCATTCTGTTGCGATCGATATTACACAAAATCCGAGTCAGTTTCCTCTTGATGTAAATTATCTGTAACCTGAGAAGCCGATAGTTATTACCTGTGAAGGAGTATTACTCTATCTGACGCTGGCACAAAAGCAGCAAGTGTTTGCAAATGTTCACCAAATGCTGGAAATTTATGATGGTGTTTGGATTACCTCTGATTTAATTACCTTAGAAACCTATAATAAAAGGCAACAAATAAATCCTAACTGGCCGAAATTTTCCAAGTTAATCAATAGCATGACAGGAAGAACACCATTAAAGAATTACTTTAAGAACGTGAATCAGATTGAGCAATTTTGTCATCAACAAGGGTTGTGTGTAGAAAAATACAAAATGTTAGACGTTGTGACTCAACTGAGTTGTCTTAAATCTTTGGGAATCAGTTTTGAGGTAGCTGAATCGGTTTTAGAAGGTTCTTTTATTTTTGCTTTAATACCTGATCGAGCTTAATTTACTTTGGCGATCTCGCTGAAGGCGAGGCGCTTCGTGGTCTGCGAAAGCAGGCGCTTCGCAATCGCAAGTCGAATTAGAACTAAGACTTGAAAATTCCAAGATAGAAGAAAAATAAGATGAGTGGCGCTAGCTTTTAGATAATATTATCTTAGCTATTATGAGCAGAAATATTTGCTATTTTTGCCACTCGATCAGAAATTTATTGCTCTAGTTTTTTTTATTTTAGATGTATATCTAGTCAGTCTTTACAGGAGTAGGATTATTGTTAATGATCATAACTACATCCTGCAAATCATAAGCCGAGCTATCAGGATTGGTAGTCCCAAGTTCAACTAAAAAAAGTTCCTCATATTCATTCAGGCCATCTAACATTTGTTGTATCGAATCTTGATCGTATGCTCCTGGTAGATTAGGTACAGTATCTTCCGGCGCTAAAACCATTTCAGTTGGTGTAGTAGGACTACATTCTGCATTCGTGAAATTATATTGAAAAGTTAATTCATCGAAAGAATTAATAGGTAAGTACAAACTATCGTTTAAAGATAATGTGTTGACAAATTGTTGATTACGGTAGACATCGACTTGGACATTAATTAGTGAACTACCTGCACCACATTGAATTTGAGAAGCAAAATAAGTAAGTTCTATAGCATTTGGTGAGACAGCTTGAGCAATAGAATTGAAAGAACAACTAATTATAGCTAAAGAGCTGACAGACACTGCCTTGAAAAAATTAGATATTGACATAATAAAAAGAACAATAATTAATTAAATTTACTTACTTAATTATGACTAGATTTTGCTCTAATTAATATTTATTTAATATGAATTTTGTGCTTAAAATTATTAAATTATGGTAAATTACTGAACTGAGAATATTAATGAACAGGTAAATTGCTCTAATATCCGCCTTTCGACAGCAGTGTCGATCAGTGCTTGAGACTTTGTTAACTTCCCCCTCTCAAGTTCTCTGCTACAGAAAAATTCATTGCTTCACTAGATAAAAAAATCTCTCAATCATCCCAACAGTCGGTAAAATAGACCATTGTTCCGTTTCTCTAGGGTTGTCATGACAGAAACTACTCCCTTTTCTCCCGAAGAAATTGCTGCTGAAGGTATTAAACCCGATGAATACCAAGAAATTGTCAAAAGATTAAATCGTCATCCCAATAAAGCAGAACTGGGGATGTTTGGTGTTATGTGGTCAGAACATTGCTGTTATAAAAATTCTCGACCATTATTAAGTCAGTTTCCCACCACAGGCGATCGCGTTTTGGTGGGACCTGGAGAAAATGCTGGAGTAGTAGACTTGGGTAATGGTTTGCAACTCGCCTTTAAAATTGAATCCCATAATCATCCCTCTGCTGTCGAACCATTTCAGGGGGCAGCAACAGGAGTTGGCGGCATTTTAAGGGATATCTTTACTATGGGCGCACGTCCGATCGCGATTTTAAACTCTCTCCGCTTTGGTAACTTAGAAGATGCTAGAACTCGCCGCATCTTTCAAGGCGTAGTTGAAGGCATTTCTCACTATGGGAACTGCATTGGGGTGCCCACGGTAGGCGGTGAAGTTTACTTTGATCCAGCTTATGCAGGTAATCCTTTAGTTAATGCGATGGCATTGGGATTAATGGAAACCGATGAGATTGTCAAAGCTGGAGCATCAGGAATCGGTAATCCTGTTTTGTACGTTGGTTCAACCACAGGGAGAGATGGGATGGGAGGTGCTAGTTTTGCTAGTGCTGAACTTACCGATGACTCAATGGATGATCGCCCTGCGGTACAAGTCGGAGATCCTTTTTTAGAAAAATCTTTAGTTGAAGCTTGTCTCGAAGCCTTTAAAACTGGTGCGGTCGTAGCCGCGCAGGATATGGGGGCAGCAGGTCTTACTTGTTCGACAGCGGAAATGGCGGAAAAGGGTAATGTGGGGATTGAATTAGATTTAGATAAGATTCCCGCTAGGGAACAGGGCATGATTCCCTATGAATATCTACTGTCAGAATCTCAGGAAAGAATGTTATTTGTCGGCGAAAAAGGCAGAGAACAGGAATTAATTGATATTTTTCATCGTTGGGGTTTGCACGCAGTAGTCGCTGGAGAAGTGATAGCAGAACCGAAGGTCAGAATCTTATTTCAAGGAGAAATTGCGGCTAATATTCCAGCAAAAGCTTTATCAGAGGATACGCCGATTTATAAGCGGGAATTACTGCAAGATGCTCCTGAATATGCCCAAAAAGCTTGGCAATGGACGGTTGATGATTTACCTGCTTGTGATTATGAAGGATTATTTGTCGGAGAAAATTATCTGACTTGGAACGAGATCTTACTTAAGTTACTAGACACTCCCACTATCGCGTCTAAAAAATGGGTATATCGTCAATATGATCATCAAGTACAAAACAATACGATCCTGTTTCCTGGTGGAGCAGATGCTGCTGTAGTCAGAGTGCGCCCCATCGATGCTCAACCAGAAGACTGCCAAACAGGAGTGGCTGCTACTACCGATTGTAATTCTCGTTATGTTTATCTTAATCCCTACGAAGGAGCAAAATATGCGGTAGTTGAAGCAGCGAGAAACCTCAGTTGTGTAGGTGCCGAACCTCTAGCAGTTACCGATAACCTGAACTTTGGGAGTCCCGAAAAACCTATCGGATATTGGCAATTAGCTAATGCTTGTCGAGGTGTTGCCGATGCTTGTCGAGCAATGAATACTCCTGTCACCGGCGGTAATGTTTCTCTTTATAACGAAACTCTCGATTCTAACGGCAATCCCCAACCAATCTATCCGACTCCTGTCATCGGCATGGTTGGTTTAATTCCCGATATTACTAAAATCTGCGGACAATCCTGGACAAACGAAGGCGATATTATTTACCTACTAGGTTCCCCCTCCCCATCCCCCCAATCTCCCCCATCTCCCCCATCTCCCCCATCCTCCCCTGCTTCCCCAATAGCTGCCTCAGAATATCTGGCGGTAATTCACAATACCGTTGCGGGAAAACCTCCTGTGATTGATTTTGAATTAGAAAAAACCGTACAAGAAGCTTGTCGCACAGGAATTCGCCGAGGATGGATTAATGCTGCCCATGATTGTGCTGAAGGCGGATTAGCGGTAGCTCTAGCAGAATCTTGCATTGGTAATGGTTTCGGTGCAGATATTAATATCCAGGTAACGACAGAACAACGTCTTGATGAAGTTTTATTTGGTGAGTCGGGAAATCGGATTCTTGTTACGGTAAATCCTGAACAAAAATCTGATTGGGAAGCTTATCTGGCAGAAACATTAGGCGATCTCTGGACAAAATTAGGTTTGGTTACTCAGCAGGGATCATCTCTAAATATCGTTACTAACGAAAATTTAACGTTAATTAATGTTAAGATTAGTGACATTAAAAAAATCTGGCAAGAGTCCATAGAAAAAAGACTCAAACTGTCTTAGCTTCCTATTTAATTCAGAGGAAAAAGGTGATAGATGTGAGGAATTGGTTATGAGTTAAAATGCATTCTTTATTGAATGATCTAGGATTTAGCCTAAAAGCAACCTAGAGCCTAACATCCAATAACCGCAACCTATAAACCTCTATCATCTAAAATCCCAATCCTAACACCTGCCGAGCGAAGATTAACCTTGCCTCTAAACGGTAAAATATTCTTAGGAAGCTGATTTCTATGATGATGTACCAGTCCCGAAACATAATTTAGTACCGCTTAGTACCACTACCTGTAATTAGGAGCCAAATTATTAGAATGATGCCCCAAAAATCTCTCTCTTCAGAGCAAAACTTCTCAGTTTCATCTTGGAGCGAACGACCTGATAAACCAGAAGAAGCTTGTGGAGTCTTCGGAGTCTATGCACCAGAAGAAGATGTAGCAAAACTTGCTTATTTCGGGCTATATGCCCTCCAGCACCGAGGGCAAGAATCGGCAGGAATTGCCGCATTTGAAGGGAACTTGGTGCATTGTCATAAAGATATGGGTCTAGTTTCTCAAGTATTTAACGAAGAGATTCTCGAAACCTTAACTGGATATTTAGCCGTTGGTCATACTCGCTATTCCACCACCGGATCTAGCTTAAAAGCCAATGCGCAACCTGCAGTATTAGATACTAGATTAGGCAAACTGGCTTTAGCTCATAATGGTAACTTAGTTAATGCCTTAGAACTGAGAGAAAAACTGCAAAAAAGCGATCGCTGTTTTATCACCACTACCGATTCAGAAGCGATCGCTTTTGCGATCGCCGAAGAAGTAGACAGGGGTAAAAATTGGTTAGAAGCTGCTACCAGTGCTTTTAAACTTTGCTCGGGAGCCTATAGTCTTGTGATCGGAACTCCCGAGGGTATGATGGGAGCAAGAGATCCCCACGGAATTCGTCCTTTGGTAATCGGAATTCTTGAAGGGGAAACTACTCGTTATGTATTAGCATCAGAAACCTGTGGTTTAGATATTATCGGCGCCGAATATCTTAGAGATGTCGAACCAGGGGAATTGGTCTGGATTACGGAAAAAGGGCTAGCTTCCTTTCATTGGGCTCAAAAACCCAACAGAAAGCTCTGTATTTTTGAAATGATATATTTTGCTCGTCCTGATAGCTTGATGCATGATGAAACTCTCTATAGTTACCGATTACGTTTGGGAGAACAATTGGCTAGAGAATCCCTAGTCGAGGCAGATATGGTGATGGGGGTACCTGATTCGGGTATTCCTGCAGCGATCGGATTTTCTCGTCAATCGGGTATTCCTTTTGGGGAAGGTTTAATCAAAAATCGCTATGTGGGACGGACTTTTATTCAACCAACTCAGCATATGCGAGAGGCAGGCATCAAAATGAAGCTCAATACCCTCAAAGATGTGCTCACAGGAAAACGAATCATTATTGTTGATGATTCTATTGTCAGAGGGACAACCAGCCGTAAAATAGTTAAAGCTTTACGGGATGCTGGAGCTAGCGAGGTACATATGCGAATTTCTTCTCCTCCGGTAACTCATCCTTGCTTTTATGGCATCGATACCGATAATCAAAATCAATTAATAGCGGCTACCACATCGATTAGGGAGATTGAAAAACAAATTGGCGTTGATTCTCTAGCCTATTTAAGCTGGGAAGGCATGTTAAAAGTAACAGGAGAAGATCCTCACAGCTTCTGTTCTGCTTGTTTTACAGGAGATTATCCCATTGATATTCCCGATCGCGTTAAAAGATCTAAGTTGATATTGGAAAAAGTTACTTAGAATTCGATTGTGTTATCTAAAAATACTGGCCTTAGCATATTAGAAAATATTGAAAGAGTAAAATAATCCCTCAATTTTTGATTGAGGGATTTTTGTGATCATAGTTTACTTCCCAAAAAGAAAAAAATAAAAACAAATAATGTTAAGACACATTAAAACCATCGGGTTACGATAGTGTTTTTTAGTATTAATGGTTGAGTTAGGAAGCAGAAAAGTTCAACAATTGGAAGTTTTCCCAGTTCCATTACAACAAGAACATCTTGAACAAGGCGGATCAATAATGGCTGCCTCAACAAGTGCCAGCCTCTCAAGAGCTATATGTGCATAATCAGAAACTCGAAACTTTAATTTTTCTTTTCTGGAAGATCTTATTAACTCCAACTTTTGCCTAATTAAAGCAAGTTCTTCTAAAAGTGACTCTCTATCCATAAAATATATCCTCCATTAGTATTAGTTATTGCCTAAATTAACCGAACTAAAGTTAAATCATTGCTTTAATTTATATTTCCACGTAAAGCGATGAGAATTAAATACCGTGTTGAACTTTTTTAAAATGATAAAATTCCCATTCCTTAGGGCGGGAATAGAAACTGCTTTTATCCGTGACAGTTTGAATCCGAAACTATTATTTTGTCAAGGATACAGAGATGAGATAGCTCTATTGTAGCGATCGCGTATAATCTTTAACATGCTATGACTCTATTAAGATAAAACAAGGTTAAAAAGCTATTTGAGGTAGGTATAACTACTAAGGCTATGCTCGTAGTTTTGCAGCAGAAGTTGAGATTCTGCTAGCGTAATCTTCTTTTCCTGTAAAGCTTGTTCTACACGATGGCGAATATTTTCCACTAAATTTTTCCCGTCATATTGCAGGTAACCTAAGACTTCTGAAACCGTATTTCCCTTGACAAGATGTTCAATTTCATAACCTTGGGGAGTCATCTGAATATGCACCACATTAGTATCGCCAAACAAGTTATGCATATTACCCATAATTTCTTGATAAGCACCAACTAGGAACATTCCTAAATAATATGGGGTATGGGATAATTTTGAATTTTGAATTCCGAATTTTGAATTTCGAAGACTATGCAACTCTAAGGCATCTTTAACATTATGCAGATCGATAAATTGATCGATTTTGCCATCGCTATCGCAGGTGAGATCTGCAAGAATCGCTCTTTGGGTCGGTTCTTCATCTAAGCGGTGAATAGGCATAATGGGAAATAGTTGATTAATTGCCCAGGAATCTGGTGCCGATTGAAACACGGAAAGATTTACATAATATATAGAGGCCATAATCTTCTCTAAATTTTCGAAATCGTCGGGGACATATTCCTGATGATGAATAATTGACAAAATCTTTTTACAGCAAGCCCAGTGTAATTGTTCTGCGATCGCTCTTTCTGTCAAACTGAGATAGCCAAAACTAAATAAACTGAGTGCCTCTTCTTTAAAGGCGATCGCATCGTGGTAAGCTTCCTGGTAATTTTGCTCGGAAATCGATTCGTAGGTTTCCCAGAGATTGCGAATAATTAAATGTTGTTTCTCTTCTACAGGTTGAGGCGGTTGCGCTCGAATATCACTAGAGCCGAGAACATCGAAAACCAATACTGATTGATGGGCGGCGAGCGCTCTGCCACTTTCACTTACTAAAACTGGTGTTGTAATCTGACCTTTTTCGCAAGCTTCCTGAACCGCAGCGACAATATCATTAGCATAGTTTTGCATATTATAGTTTTTCGAGGCAGGGAAGTTAGTTTTAGAGCCGTCGTAATCTACAGCTAAACCGCCACCGACATCTAAATATCCCATTGCAGCACCTAGTTTTACCAGTTGCACATAAATCTGACTGGCTTCGCGGATTGCATCTTTAATGACACTGATGGAGGAAATTTGAGAACCAATATGAAAATGTAGCAGTCGCAAACAATGCAACCTCCCCAATGCTTGTAAATGCTGAACTACCTCTAAAATTTGAGGAATAGTTAAACCAAATTTGCTGCCTTCTCCCGTAGAATTTCCCCAACGTCCTGTCCCTCGGGTGCTCAGTTTGGCTCTGACTCCCAATACTGGCTCAATGTCCAAGTTACGACTAACCTCCATTACTATGGAAAATTCTGCCATCCGTTCAATGACAATTATGGGTTTTTGTCCTAGTCTGGATGCTAAAAGAGCAGTTTCTATATATTGCTTATCTTTGTAGCCGTTGCAAATGAGTAGCGCTTCCGAGTTTTCCTGGGATTTACTCGAACTAGGTTTCAACATTACCAAAGCGATCATTAATTCTGGTTTGGAACCTACTTCTAACCCGAATTGATATGGTCTACCAAAGCGCACCAAATCTTGAACTAAGTGACGATGTTGATTGCATTTTATGGGGAAGACACCCTGATAAGTTCCTCGATAATTGTAGTTTGCGATCGCGTTTATAAAGCAATTATGTAAGCGTTCTATTCTGTCTTCTAAAATATCCGAGAACCGAATCAGCAAGGGAGTACCGATCTTGTGTTTTCCTAAGGAGCTCACCAATTCGTATAAATCTAGAGACTCACCGCGATCGCCATGGGGTGCAACTGTAATATGACCAGCAGCATTAATCGCAAAGTAAGGTTCTCCCCATCCTTGAATACGATAGAGCCTTTTACTGTCTTCTACTGTCCAGGACTGTTGCCGATTTTCTTTGCCATTTTCTGATACTGAGCTTACATTTAGTATTGACTTTGTTTCCACTGCGCCTAATTTATATCGTTTTTAAGACTTAAGATAATCTATTTTTGTAGTCGAAGTAATCAAACTCTCTGACTAGCTGAAAGTTGCCATTAGAACGGACAATTGCAATCGCGGGATGTTTTATGCCATTAAACATGGAAGTCTTCACCATCGTATAGTGAATCATATCTTCAAACAGAATTGTGTCCCCAATTTGCAAAGGCTTGGCAAAATAGTAATCTCCCATGCCCATAAAATCTCCCGCCAGGCAGGTTAGACCTCCCATACGATATCTGGGTTCTTCTGCTTGGGGATCTCTGGCGTTTTGGATACGAGGTTTATAAGGCATTTCTAAGCAATCGGGCATATGCGCTGTAAATGAGACATCAAGCATCGCAATTATAGGACCAGGGGTTTCCATGAGATCGATAACTGTTGATCGCAGCAGTCCAGTTTCCCATGCTACTGCCGATCCAGGTTCTAAGTAAATATCTAGGTGAGGATACTTGTTTTTGAAGCGAGTTATCACTTGTATCAAATGTTCGACATCATAGTTTTTAGCAGTCATCAGATGTCCGCCCCCTAAATTAAGCCAACTGATATGGTTCAGGTGATATCCAAAGAGTGTTTCAATCCGTTCTAAAGTATTAGCTAAAGCATGGGAATCACTTTCACATAAATTATGACAATGTAATCCCTCAATCCCTTCTGGTAATTTATCCCCCAACACATCAGCCCGAATACCCAAACGAGACAGAGCAGATGCAGGATTATAAATATCTTGTTTTACAGGAGAATATTCGGGATTAATCCTCAGACCTGGCGATATTCTAGCCGCGAGAGTTTTAGCTTTAAATTGCTCCCATTGTCCTAGTGAATTAAACGAAATATGCGTTGCTTCTTGAATTACTTCGGGAAACTCCTTTTCTTGATAGACAGGACAATAAAGATGTAGCTCTCCTCCAAATTCTTCTCGCGCCAGTCTCGCTTCACATAGAGAACTGGCAGTAGTACCTCGTAAATATTGTTTGATAATTGGAAAAGCGCGATACATGGCAAATCCTTTCAGTGCGAGAATCACGGTAATCCCCGCTCTTTGCTGAATAGAATCGATTAGTTCAAGATTTTGGATTAGCTTTTGCTCTTCGAGCACATAGCAAGGAGACGGAATTTGGGAATAATCAATCATCTCGCTCACTAATCAACAAACTCTTCTGAGTTGTTAATTACTTCATGCCAAGGTAGTCCATAGGTTCCCAGCTTGGCTAAAAAAGGATCGGGGTTAAGTTGCTCAACATTAAAAACTCCTTTCCTTTGCCATTCTTTAGTTACAACTAGCATAGCACCAAGCATTGCGGGAACTCCTGTGGTGTAAGCAACAGCTTGAGCCCCAACTTCTTGATAGGCTTCTTTATGGTCACAGTTATTGTAGATATAATATCTTTTTGGTTTACCATTGTTGATGCCTTGAATATGGCAACAAATAGAAGTTTTGCCTTCATAGTTCTCTCCTAGTGAAGCTGGTATCGGGAGAACTGCTTTAAGAAATTGCAAAGGGACAATTTGCTGTCCTTGATAGTCAATTGGTTCGATACTGGTTAAGCCAACATTTTCTAGCACTCGAAGATGGGTTAAATAACTTTCGGAAAAAGTCATCCAGAAACGTGCCCGCTTAATGGTGGGAATATGCTTGACTAGAGATTCTAGCTCTTCGTGATACAAAAGATAGGAATCTTTAGCTCCGATTTCGGGATAATCAATCAAGCGATGTACGGAGAAAGGATCGACTTCTACCCAAGTGCCATTTTCGTAATATCTTCCTTTTTGGGTAATCTCTCTGATATTGATTTCAGGATTAAAGTTAGTAGCAAAAGGTTGTCCATGACTTCCGGCATTGCAATCGACGATGTCAAGGTAATGGATTTCGTCGAAGTGATGTTTTAAGGCATAGGCAGTAAATACCCCTGTGACTCCAGGATCGAATCCACATCCTAGAATAGCTGTAATTCCAGCTTGCTGGTACCGTTCGTGATAATCCCATTGCCATTTATACTCAAATTTTGCTTCATCAGGAGGTTCGTAATTGGCAGTATCAAGATAATGTACTCCTGTTACTAAACAAGCATCCATAATTGACAGATCTTGATAGGGGAGAGCCACATTAATCACAATCTCAGGCTGAAAATCATTAATCAGTGCTACGATTTCTGTGACTTTGTCAGCATCAACTTGAGCCGTTATTAATGATGCATTAGCCAGGGAATTTGCGATCGCATCACATTTAGCTTGAGTTCTACTGGCAATCAGAATCTCAGAAAATACCTCTGGTACTTGAGTGCATTTTTGAGCAACTACATTGCCTACTCCACCCGCACCAATAATCAGAACTTTTGCCATCAAGGGCACTCCTAAAATCAGTTGTGGTTATTCGTAATAATGTTATGGGACTTTGGACAAACAATACAATAGATTTCTGGCAAAAAATAACTTATAGCAATCCTATGTGAGTCATGAAAACCGATTGCGAAGCACGTGCTCTGCACGACCATCTTGCTCACGCGAGCGAGACGCTCGCACTTTTTCACAAATGATTTAGGATTGCTATA
>JASJDR010000195.1 GCA_030065615.1 Xenococcus sp. MO_188.B8
ACCTTTACCAGTCGGTCATTGAGCAGTTGCTCGAATCAAGGGAATGGAGAGAGGTAGCGGTCGGTCTTATCGCTGCTACTGGAAGGCGTGCTACAGAGATTTTGAAAACTGCTGAGTTCAATCAGATCGGACAGTTTGAAGTTAAATTTTCTGGGCAGCTTAAAGCCAAGGGAGAAGAAAGAAAACCTTATCCGACTTTTACGTTACTTGAATCAAATAAAGTTTGTGATGCATTATTTAGGCTTCGGCGGATGCCTGAGATTAAAGAGTTGAAGAAAAAGACTTTGGCTGAAATTGACTCAGGATGTAACACCACAATCAATCGTCTTGTAGTAGAAAAGTTTTCCCCAATTATTCAACCTCCCACTGGTGAATTACAGCTATCAACTAAAAATTTGCGTGCGTCTTATGCTGCGATCGCGATTTATCTGTTTTGTCCTTGGAACCAAGAACCAAGTCAATTTATTACTGAAAAACTAGGACATACAAGCGATGCAACCGCTTCTAACTATCAGGATTACCAAGTGGTAGACAACAGTGGTAAACCCTTAACTCGTGGGGCATGGGTAGAAAGAATAGGAGAAAAAATGACTGAAACTACTCAACAGTTAGTACATACTTCTAGGATGTTAGTCGCAAAAGAGGTCAGAGATGCGTTGTCTGACCAAGATTTTCTACCATTCCCGGACTATGCAAGTCGTATGGAAGAATTGCTTCGGTTAGCCAAGATTGGTAAACAATTTGAGTCGGGCGAGCTAGTTAAAGAAGTAGTTGTCGAGAAGGTTGTAGAAAAAATTGTAGAAGTACCAGTAGAGAAAGTTGTAGAAGTTGATCCGCGTAGCACCAACAAGCGTAGCGCAGTTGAGAAGCCAGCCCCGGCTAAATATAATAAGCGTCCTGAAGAAATGACCAATGAGGAGCTGTTCGGTGCGAACTTACCGAACAGTGGTCATGAAAAAATTCGGCGTGCGGTCACTGCTGTTAAGTCTTACAACGAAAACTGTGGTGGTGACAAGGGCGGTATGTGGGCGATAAACATAAGGACACTCAAAGATCTGACTAACTGCCGAACAGAGGTTGTAGACAAGTATTTCCGGTCAGATGAAGGGATTGAAGAATTGGGTATTAGGTTTCAAATTAGTGATTCAGACAGAACTAAAGTGGTCATTGGGTACAACGAAATGCTTGGACTGGGGCGTTATCACAACCGGGGTCGTGGTTCTATTTCCGAAGTTATCAAGCTCAAATAGCAGGTATCTGTGTCCGCCCTTAGTAGCGGATACTTTTTTATTTGCTTTAAAATACTAATATTCGGAAATAACGAATAGTTAGTGTTGCGTTCCGTGCTCTTTGTCAGACAACACTTGTATGCCATTTTAAAAAGTATAATTTGATTCTCAAAAAAATAAGTATATGGTTGGTTATTAGCTCATTTGTCAGTAAGGCTGGTTTTCGCCATTATATGCTGTTTGACTTCCGATTGGCGTTGGTGTGCAGTGCTGCTGTTGGAGGAAGTCGCTGAAAGCGAATTGCTTTAAAAGTCTTAATATATACTAAATTTTTGTGCGTGATTGAGTGAATTTTCTAGTTAATTCGTAAATTTACTTTTGCAGCATCATCCCATCATTTTTCGTATAAATGTTGGGAGAGGTAATCGTATACCTAATAATACCGTTAAGGTGTTGTATAGTTACTCGCATTACTATAACTACGTTATTAGTTTATGGACGAGTTAAATCTCCACCTGCAATCGCTTATCCAAGGAGTTTGCACCCACACACCATCGACCCTACAGCATCGTCAAGCTTTAAATAGACTGCTCCGAGTTATTCTAAAATCGGGGTGTATTTGGAGACCATCAGTGGGGGATGTTTACGAGGAAAATCTCTATGAAGAAGCTCTTAACAAAACTATGTTTAATTTAACAAAAACGCTTTGCGATAAATATAATCCAAATCAAGGTTCATTTTTTGCTTGGTTTAATACCTGTCTCCGTCATAAGTACACAGATGAAATTCGGGCTGTAAAACGTGATCGCGCTCGTATCCAATCTCGATGGCAAAGTGATGAGATGAAGTTTGCAGATCCTCTAGATCGAGTTCATTCTCCCATTGATGCGACTTTACTTTTGCAGACTTGGGAATCATTTGTGGAATGGATTGCAAAGGATTCCGGTGGTATTCTCAGCAGTTGCCATATTGAAAATAACCCCAAAGCGAATTGTCAATTAATAGCTCATTTAAGACTTGTAGTTGGTAAAGAATGGCAGGGAATAGCTGTGGAGGTTGGTTCATCACGCGGTGCAATAACATCACATTGGTGCAGAAAGTGTGAATTTTTATTGCGAGAGTGGTTAAGTACCAATCAAAAGCTTTTTGGAGAAGACAACCATGATTAACAAGTTGAATATGTTGAGGGATTTGTCAATTCCGTTTCCAATTACTGAATATTTTCGTCAAAAAGCTAAAAGCTATGCGTCGCAATATTTCACACAAGATACCCAAAAACGAATTTATTTTCAGACTTTAGCTTTACTGGCGGTTGATGCATATTTACGTATGCTCAATTTTAACACTAATCTGACCAAACCAGAAAGATGGAATGCATCTGCACGGTTGTGGAGTGAAGCGAATGAAATCGAATTGCCCGGTTGTGGTAATTTAGAATGTTGTGTAATTACAACCGGACAGCAGTATGTTACTTTACCAGCAGAGGATTTACGCATCGGTTATTTGTTTGTAGAAATTGCTAGTTCGGAAAAAACAGCAACATTAATAGGTTTTTTACTTGATCGTGGTGAAAACATAGATACAGAAGTGGCAATTACCAATCTTCAGTCAATGGATGAATTGATTGATTATTTGACGGAACAGGAAGCATCTTCACTTCAGAGAGCAGGTCAAATAAATGACCTAACGCAAGAATTTGCCGAAAAGAAAATTACTTATTTAAGAAATTGGTTGAATAATATTTATGAGGAAGACTGGGAACCCTCAATGCGTAGTTTACAAACCATCGCCTGCAAGAAAAAGTTTCAACTAGCCGAACAAATATTTGAAATCCAACTTAGTGTGTCTCAACAAAACGATGATTTGATGTTAGTGAGAGTAACTGTTCAAGCTGAAAATGGTGCTTTACCAATGGGAATGCAGGTGAGCGTGCCAGACGAATCGGATATTTATACCGAAACAGTTAATGAGATGGCTAATTTGATTTCCATACCTCTGGAATTAGCGATTGGTGAGGAATTTTGGGTAGAGTTGCGGATTGAGGAAAGCTTTATTAAAGAATATTTTATCGCCTGAATCATGGCATTCAAAATCTCTTTTAAAATTGGCGGAAGAGTACAACTTAACAATTCGGAAGTTCTACCTGTCACCCTTGCACTTGCGGATCGAGAAGGACAAATCGAAGAACTGGTTTCGTTTCTTTCTCCTTTACCAAAACCTTTGGAAGATAAATTTAAACAATGGCAGCATTATATTGGTCTTCAAGGTAATCGTAAAGTTGCCAAAAATCGTGACAATTTAATTTCAGGAGTGGTAAATCTCACTGAACTCGCGAATTCTTTAAAAGTTGAACTAAATAAATGGTTGGGAATAAATGGTTGGATTGATGAGTGGGGGCAACCCGATCCGCCTGTCAGTCAGGTTTTGGAAAGATTCAGGGAAAAAATTACACCAAAAGATGAAGTTCAAATTATTGTCCAGACAGAAGATCGACAGTTGCGGGGACTGCCTTGGCAAGAATGGGATACTTTGGCAGGGTATACGAGTCAGGGTGTAGAAGTTGCTATTAGCGCCACAAATTTTAAAAGGCTGACTCAAAAACAAACACCACAATTGAAAGCAACTGCACGCATACTTGTAGTGTTTGGCGATCAAAAGCTGGGTTTTGCAGAAGAAGAAGATTTTATCATCAATTTGAGGCGGTATGGTGGAGAACCACATATTCTCAGACAGCCGACACGTCAAGAATTAGAACGTACATTGAAAGATCCTCAAGGCTGGCATATTTTCTTTTTTGCCGGACATAGTGAAAGCGATCGCAATGGACGAATCGGACGCATTCAAATCAATTTAGTCGATGGTGTACAAGGAATAGTTGAAATTAGCGAACTCAAGGATTTACTTGCAGGTGCAATTGAGAAAAAATTGCAACTAGCAATTTTTAATTCTTGTGACGGTTTGGGACTAGCAAATCAGCTAACTGAGTTATCGCTACCCTACTGTATTGTGATGCGGGAAATGGTAGAGTCTTCAGTTGCTAGAGAATTATTGAGACATTTTCTCACAGCTTTTGTCAAAGACCGCTCATTATTTGCTTCGATGAATGCAGCCAGACAGCAGTTACAACAGAAATTTACACCGGGTAAAAGTTGGCTACCTGTAATTGTTGCCAATCCTCTAGCGAAAGAACTGACATGGAATCGATTATTTTCCGAGCGGAGATTATCTTGGCAGTGGGAGATGTTACTAAGTATTTTAGCGATTGTGCTATTGGTTAGTCTTCCTGTTAGCATATTCACTGAGTTTGGAGGCTGGAAAACTTTAATCTTTTACACCAAACTTTATCCTCACTTAATAGTCTATCCTTCCTTATTCTTTTGGATGCCTTTGTTTGCTGCTTACAAAGCTCACTGCACAATCCGCGTCAAAACTCGTCCATTTATCATTTGCACAGTTGTAACAATTTTTCTGGTTTTAGCAGCGTCATTTTTTGAATTGAATGGCGATCGCATGATGTTTTTGGAGTTCAAAACAGAGGCTACGACTAGAATTTCCGCACAGAAACTTCCCCAACTTTACAAGAAGTGGGAAATATCAGAGTCAGATATTCAAGCCATTCCTCCAGAAATTTTCAATACCCGTGAGGCTTTCGACAGTGAAGGTAATTTGACGTTGAAAAAATCACAGTTAGAGCCAGCCATCGAAAAAAAAATACGTACAGTTAATAACCTTCCTGCATTACAGGGAATATTACGTATTGCGACTACCTATGATGTTTGGAAAAACACCACAGCTTTCTCTATTAGTAGATGGTTTTACGGTCTTACCTTTATTGCCATTCTTGGCTGTGGTCTTCAGCTTTTTACACTTATTTCGACAATTTTTTTCGTTCCAGATTCGATATTTAATAAAAACAAATATTTAACATATTTGATCGTAAATGAATTAGGTATCCTCTTATGGGTTCCTTTTCATAAATACACGATAGAACATACTAAAAGCTTATTGTTTTCGTCAAATTTACGAGGCGATTTAGCTGGACTTAATATTCTTCTATACGTGATTATTTGTATCTTATTTCCGGCAACTTTCATGGCTATATATAAAAGTGCGAGTAAACAATATCAGCCGACCTTGTTATTATTTTTATCTGCTAGTTTAGCTTTGACAATTTCTAGTAATTGGTGGGGAAGCTCTATCATCAATCAACTGTTTGGTATGAAGATGATTAATAATTCCTTGACTCCTTGGTTTGCCAGCACAATTTTCTTCGCTACAGTATTTTTTCTAGTGGTTCGTTTGATCGATGTTCGTCTTGGAGATGAATAAAAATGGTAAGTAATTCAATCAATAAACAGCGACAAAAAGTCGTTTTGATTGTTATTTTTGCTTATATTTTGCCTGTTTTATTAGTTTATTTGCAACTAATTCCTTTCACTTGGCGATTTTATGTCCTAATCTTCGCCGCTGTGGCTATTTTGACTATTAATCGATTGTACAAATTTTCTCCTGTAGAACTGGGATTTACGAAAAAACACTTACTCTCTTCTCTCAAAGCGATTGCTTTACCCACCTTGGGTTGTGCTTTGCTTATGTTCGGATACTATTTTCTTCAAGGTTCCCGAATTGATAATTCTGCTTATTCATGGGCTTTCTATATTTTCTTCGTGGCCGTGTCTTCTCCATTACAGGAATTTTTATATCGTGGCTTTTTATTCAATTTATTTACGATTGCAAAAATGAGAAAATGGCTGCAAATATTGCTTTCAGCCTTTCTTTATAGCTTTGTTCATCTCATCTATCGAGATTTACCAACCTTGCTATCCACATTTGCAATCGGTATTTTTTGGGGCTATCACTACGCAAAATATCGCAACCTGCACAGCATCATCATCAGCCACTCCTTATTAGGTGCGATCGCAATTCTCGTAGGATTAATCTAAATCTCAAAAAAAGTTTAGTAGTTTTGCAGCATTACCCGATTTCAACACGTATCTTTACTGTAAGCAAAATCACTTGACTTTCAGTAGCGAGGAAATATGTTGCCAAAAACATTTATTTTTGGAGTTTGTTTTGTCACTTTGATTGGTTGCAGCACTCGGATCCCTTCAACTTCAGAAAATATCCAAACACCACAACCTCAAAGTGAATTACCAACACACCAGCAACCAGAATCAAACGCAGAAATTCAGCAGAATCAAAGACGAATCGCCATCTCGAATATTAAACAGCTCGAACAACAATCTGCTGTACTATCACAAAAGATGATTGGAAGACAGCAAAAAATTTCCAATTTAGAACTGCAAAAAAGCAAGATAGAAGCAGATTTAAGAGCATACAATCAAAAAATTGAAGCCTTTAAAGTCCAGCATAAAGATGTTATTGGTTGCAGAAATGCAGTTAGAGCGGGACAAGACAAAAGCGAGAGGTATTCAGAAAACGAAAAGAATGTAGCTAACGCAGTTACTTTTTTTTGTGGGGCGGGTTTTTTAGCTGACGAAGAATTTAGAAACAAGGTTCTATTTGTTAACGAGCAACTCAGCCAAGCTGATAGTAATATCAATAATTTTAAAAGTAACTTTCAAGCTATACAATCGCAGCTTGACACAGAAAATGAATTATTAGCGGAAGAACAATCACAAGCTAGGGAATTAGCAAGAAGTATTCAAAAGCAGCAGTACAAGTTAGAATCACCATCCAAGGTAGAAATATGAAAATGTTTAATTATCCGTCAGATTTTAATTACTAAACATCATCTTCATTTTTTTTCAATCTTTTGCAGCAAATCGTCAATCTAATACGTATATAGATTGTGAAGAGAAGAAAACGACAAAGTGAAGTCATCAAATCAGCTTTATTTTGTTAACTTTTCTTTTACTCTTTTGTTAAAAAAAGATGTGACTAAAGCATAGCTATTATTCCAGATTTTTAAGACTTACTCACTCATTACTCATCACTCATTACTCACTAAAATACAAACCTGTACAGATGTCATCTTTTGCACTTTTCGCCTTCACCAAAAGCTGACAAGATAAATTTTCATGAAGAGTTACAATTATGCAAAATAAAACCAAAGTAATTATTCGTCATGTAGTACTTGTACATATTTTTACAGGAATCGGTGGCTTTTTTCTTGGTCTTACTAATCCTTCCCTCGAAATATATCAACTCGGACTTTTCAATATAGTTTTTCTCATATTGAGTTTTTTGACTATAGGTTCTATAGTTGCAGAATTGCGATTTAGACATCTGAGGGCTGTTGCTAATATTATTTGGCTGTCATCAATATTTAATGTTTTTATTATCCCAGTGGATAATGCTTTTATATATTGGTTATTTTCGATCATAATAATACATATTACTGCGTTCATCGGAGGTGTCATTTCACTTCTGCTTGTCCCCCCAAAAAACAATACTCAAAATGTTTCAAGTTCTAATAGTAGCCAAAAAAAATATTTATCAGTCAATCAATGGATTATTGGGATAGCTTCTGGTGTTATTACAGATTTAATTGTTGAAGCTATAAAGGGGGGTCTAGCTTAGGCTTATGTGACATGCTTTCTTGTGAAAATCTTGTCAAACACAATGACGGTTTTTGTCGCGATTTAACTGCCTTTAAAATAGGTAGCAAAATACTCAGTGAAAAGTAAGCAACAGAATTAGGTCAAAAACAGCCCCTAACGCTTGCTAGAGGCTGTTTTTAGTGATCTCTTGCAAAAGTCTTTTTATGGTAGTATGAGAAGTTTTATTGCTTTTATGCTTAACAAGAGTCTGACTACATTTATTCATGATTTCTAAACGACGTTCATTTATTTCGTAATCAGACCAATTAGATTCTGTTAAAAAGCGATGCAGTAAGGTCTTGGGGGTTTCCCCCATGAGCGACTGCATCAAGACAGTGGTGTAATTTGTGGTAAGTCACCCCTACAGAGTCAGAAGCCATCTGATATATATTTTTCCCTTACTTTCCCCCAATAATCCGCCAATATAGTTTCTAAACTCCCTTTTTTGCGCCTTAGTCTTCAGTAAATTATCACTGCTGTACACCATCTATCAAAACATGGGGGCATGGCTGAGGGAGTTGTTTCTCTCATGGTTGCAAGCGTTGACTAGAGCAACGTAAGACTTAGTCTATATGAGCATTTTAACTTATTTCGACCTAATTAATTGTTTAAGTCCCGTTAGAATGATATGTACATCAGGTAAACAAAAACCATTAGTAGTTTTGGGTTTTGGGTATTGATTATAAAATTCGATGCTATCGAATTAATACCTTGAATAGCTGATGAATTTTGATTTAAAGTGTAAAAGTTAAATTCTATAACTAGTTAACTAAAGTGTTAGGATTAGGATTTGGATTATTAGTTTTATAGGTGGTAGAAAGAACTATACCTCCTACAACTATCAGTGTAATAAAGCATATGACTAACCCTACAATCCCTAGGCTAGCTACACTATCACTACGATCTTTTGTAATTTCTTTAGTAGCTTTAGTTAGTGAGTGAAAGTAAGAATTAGAAAATGGGGATTTCTGAACTGATTTTTTACCCATTAGTTAAGTACCTCGACTCATGACTTTCTCCAATAGTTTTTTACTTGTTTGTGGAAATAACAGCATATATCAACAGGAATTAATTTCCAATCTTTATAAACAAAAAAATATTACCTAAATGCAAGATTTACCAGTATCTTCAGATACAAATCATCAATTCTTACCTTTTCTTATTCAGCTATCAAACCATTTTTTATTCAATCAAGAGTATTCACGAATACTTGTAGTAAGTGCAACACTGCATATAATATTTCTATATTTTTTGCATATATAGCAATATGGTTAAGTTAATAATTAAATAACGAGACTTAGACAAAAAACAGGCAGGAAAAAGGCTCAAAGCTAGTTATGACAAGAGATCAACTTCAAAGCCCTAAAAATCGCTCTTAGCAAAGCGTGGCGTCAGCCATAATGTGGTTTCATTTGCATTTAATGTGGTTTGAAGCGTTTTTGTTTGCAGTTCGCTACGATTAGAAGAGGTTAACTCTGACCGTAAGGTGTTGATAGAAGCGTTGCTAGAAAAACACAAAGCTGAGACAAAATTTAACTTGAGGGGGTGTGTTTAAAGTTGGATGCCTTTGTTGAGATTTTGACTGTAAGATTCATTTAAAAATAAACTACAATTCTTACACTGAGAAGGTTACAACATTTATTTTTAATAAATCATCTAAAATGTTTGTTTTTTATTCTTTTTCTATCAAATACTTTGTTAAAACATGATTTTTCGTTTCATTGCACAAGATTACTCAGAGGGTCATTTTTGTAAAAAAGAATTAAAAATGAAAAAATGGTTTATTGCTCAAGCAGGGGTTTAATTATGATTCTTGAAAGTCTTGCAGCTATGCTTGCTATAGGTGCCGAAAACGCAGCTACAATTTCATCCGCATCAAGAAAAATTCCCACCACATCAAGAAAAACAGAGAGAGAAAAAACTTGTCCACTTGAAGCTTGGCATGGCATAGCGAAAAAAAATGGTATAAAAGAATGTCCGGCTCCAAAAATAATTCGTAAATTTTACACAGATAGCGTACCTTATCCTGTACGAAAATTAGGTTCTGATCTCCCTAAATGTATTGTGACTGGGGTAGCAGTAGAGAAATCTGTGGAAAGCGCAAACAACGCTGCACATAACTTGTTTAACCATTTAAATAACTGTAACCACCAGACTTAAAACTAAAAAATTGGAAAATTAGGGGTATATAAAGATTTCATCCAATTTCCAATTATCAATCCCGTACTGTTGTGTGCGGGATTTTTGTTTATTTTTTCTCGAAATTACTTTCGGGAGTAGGCGGAACGAGCGATGTTGGGGGAATATGTTGGGAGTGTGGATATGACGACGTAATCCAAGTACTATCAGTTAATTAGGTTGGGGCGTGGCATTTATTTTAATTTATTAAAAGCTAAGAAATCCCTAATTTAATTATTTAAAAAGTCAGAATTTATAAACAATATCAACCCTTTATAAATTAAAAAATAACTCATTATAATTCACATTCTTTGAACCATATTTTACAAAAAAATGTATATACTTTCGCTATCGCATCTATTATTCACTTGTTAAAATACGAATTAAAGTAGAGGGACTATACTGGTTTATTTATCGGTAAAGACTTTCGGCATATTGGAGTATTTACGTGTTTATCAATAAATTCTTTATGTGAGGCAATTCCAGATTCATAATTTGTCTTAATGCCGTCTATTTTGATGGAAATAGTTCCTCCACAACAACTCTTACTGATTCGCCCTTTAGCAGGGAGAACATTCAAATGTGTAGGCTCTGAACTAGGAAGACTAGCAGCACATTGTCGTGATAACTGAGTACATAAAATATGAGCATTTGCAACAGAGGAAAGCACACCCTCTATTATTTCTGTACGAGGATTATTAAAATGATTACGATCAATTGAAAATATTATTAGTTTGGGTTCGATCAAACTACATAACTGCTGTGCAAATGTTTTGCTATTTCCACTACCAGGTCTTCCGCCATGATGGGGAAAAACAAGTATGTCCGCACTCAAATTCTTTTCTTCCTGAATCAGATTATCAAACCCCACAGTGTCAATATCTGCTGCTAGTATAGCCACTCTATGAGAATTGTGAACTATGCCAATCACAGCCGATATTGAGTTGGAATTCAATCGCCGTTTCTGTAAATCTGTTCCCCCTGCACCACCTAAAATCAATTCGGGAGTTGGTGCAAGTACTTCTATATTCACTGAGCCAATGTTAAATTGTTCCGTTTTGGTTGTCGTCAATTCTGATGAAATTTTAGTTCCAAAACGTTGACGTGCATCTTTTAAAGCAATACGTAAATCTAACCAAATATTACTTTTCTTAATGGAATCAGGATTGAGATGTACGTTATGAATTTTTATATCTTCATTTGACAAAAGATTAATAATACCTGCAATATGATCTGCATCAGAATGGGAAATTAGGATATGCAAAATTTCTGTAATAGATCGACATTCCAAAGTTTCTATCAAGCTAATTCCAAGTGGGCAGTCAATGACAATTACACCATCTGTATCTCTTACAACCGCACAATTTCCATGACCAACATCTAGAATAATAAGTTCAGGTGAGTCCATCATCTTCATCTGGCTCAGGTGCTAATTCAAACTTCTCAAAATACAAATCATCAGGTTTTTCGGCTCCAATGTTAACGCGAGCAAATAAACGGACATTTGGCTTTAATTTATCTCTCAGATGTTCGGGAACAAGGGAAGCAGGAAAACGAACAGCTTTATGAGGATTCCAACCTGGAACAAATGCATCTACAACTCTTTCATGAGATTCTTCATCAATATCAGTAATCCTGACTATTGTTCTATAAGATTTTCTGGTACTCGGTATATTACCATGAAGTTCTGACGTACAATCTTCAATTCCTTTGGCAATACTTGATGCATCAGCTTGGTCTCGATTTAACAGTACAGGTATTTTACGTCTCCATTTTCTAATTGAAAAAGGTGCATCTATATCTGTGTACTGAGTTATGAGTAGTGATGGAATTTTTCGGTCGTATAATGCTGCTACTAATTCTGCTCCATAAAAGTTAGTAAGCCCAGAATTCATTAATCGGTGGTCACAGATAGCTCCTTGAGCATTGTTCATAATGCGTGATGCCAATTCATTAACATCTTGAAAATGTCCCTCAAATAATAAAAGTGTTTCATAACCAGCTTCTTCTACATCCCAAGCAGTTACTTCAGCTAATTCTTTGTCATCATCAACTATAGCTATTGTTTTGTTATTGCAAGCTTCTGTTACCGTCATAACGGCTTTTCTCCAACGAGTGGTAATTCTATCACAAATTCTGCTCCACCTAACTCACCATTCTTGATTGCTTGTATCTTTCCTCCCAGGTCAGATACAGAATCTTTGACAATTGTCAATCCTAAACCTGTGCCACCTTGTTTAGTTGTTTGACCAGGCAACCATATTTCATCTAGTTTTATATCACGAATGCCAAGTCCATTATCCAAAACTTTGAACTGCACATAACCTTCTCCTATCTCAGTAGATATAATTACTTTGCGTCCTTTATTACACGCACCCTCGACATTAAAAGCACTGATAGTATTGGTCAAAAGATTTGTCAAAATTGCTTCTAGAAGAGCATCGCTTCCATGAATACAAGGCTCACCATCAGCTTGATTGCGAACAACTTCAATTTTACAGTCATCAAAAAAAGGTTGAAAAAGTTCAACGACATCATCAATCACATGATGAATATTTACAGCACCAGTGCGACGCTTTTCTCGTTTCAATAGTTGCAGAGGAAAATTAGAGAAGCGCAGTAATGATTGAGCTATTTTATAAAGTTTTTCAACAGGTTCTTCTAAAAATTCTTGATATTTTTCTTTTAGACCTTTTTTACCCTTCTGTTCTATTCTCTTAGCTATTTTTTCAATTAAGGTTACTGGTTTACCAGACTCATGGGCAAAAACTGCAGCTGTTGTTCCTGCTGTAGCCAGACTACGATAAAGCTGAAGGTCTTCACGCAAGACCTTTGTTTCTACCTCTTTTGCATTTTCGTACTGCTGAACAACTTTTAGGACAATCTCACGAGATTCCTCTGGAACTTCTGCTTTAATAACCTCTTCAATTTTTGCTTTTGCAACTGTAACCTTATGACTAGATTGTTGCTTAACTATTTCTCGCTTATTTTCAATTGTTTTCAGTCTTTCTTTAGCTATCCAATTCAATACATCAGTAGTGAATCTTTTTAATTCCAGAAAGTCTTCATTTTCAATAAAACCAAGCCGGTCAGTTTTTTGAATCAACTTATTATCAGGGTCATTGACAATTACTCTACCAATAACTGTACTTGTTGATGGGCGTACCTCTGGATTTCTCGCCCGTGCATAGTTTAATTTCAGCCAATCATCACCTTGGTCTCCATAAGGTTTGACCCGTAGATTTCGGTGGTATAAATGAACGTTTCCTACTTCTGCCAGCCATTTTCTAACAACTGTAGCAGAGACAGAAGAATTTTTCGCTGAAAAACTTTGAGGATTTAATAGAAAGATCCATAATTCAAATTCTGCTGGAGACGTTTTGTAAGAAGGTTCTTGAGTAATATCCTTATGCTCTGCATGAAACAGCAAGTCTCCCTTCCAATCGAGCAATTTGGCTTCCGCAATACCTTGCAAATTTATATGCGCCTGCAAGTGATATTCAGCATTTTCAAAGTAACTATCATTTACTTGTTTGGCAATGTCAGGAAATTCTGGAGCAATTAACTGAGGACGGAAAGCAATATTACTATCAAATGGATCTGCTAGCAGTAAAAGTTCTCTAGCTAGTCTTTTGATATCACGTCTGCTGAATGTGTTCTTCAGATTATTAATTTTAATATTAGTTCCTTGCTTTTGATTAGTGCTATTTTTTTGGATATCAAAAGCAATATCTTCTACTACATCAGCTTCCAGAAAATCATGCCAATTAATTGTCAGAGAATATTCTATTCCTGGCTCATTTTTTGGTCTACTTTTCAAGATTACTTGAGAACCTTGTTGTAGAGCTGCTAGCCTCCCTAGTCCTTTATTACCTACAGGTAGACGACCTAATGGAGTGATTTCATTAGCATCTTTTTTTGAGCGTCCTAGCACTAGCCATCCCTCACTGATAGCATTAATATCCATACCAACACCATTATCTGAAATGATAATCGAACCACCTATGGCGCTAGTATTTACAAGTTTTACTGTGCATTCAGTAGCATCAGCATCATAAGAATTCTTAACCAATTCAATAATTCCTTGGTCTGGATTCGGAACAAGTTCCTCTCCCAGCCTATTTAGGATTTTTGGTGAAAACTTAAAATGCATCATTATAATATTGGTAACATTTCAACAATTTTTATTTAATTAATTTAACTAAGAGCAATTTTACTCAGAATAAACTAGAAATTGAGGTAAACTGTTCTGCATTTAATTTATATAACAGTTGTGGGCAAGATGCCTGTGTTACAGTAACCTGATGTTTTAAATAGCTACTATCTCCCATGCTATAGATAGCCATATTGTTTAACTATAAGAGTAAATTGTTGAATCAAATCATCGTCGTTAACAAATTCTTTGGATTCTTGTCAGTTTTTGTCGATTAACTTGTTGTGCGGAGTTTTGTCAGCTTTTGGTGAAGCGATCGCAGATCGCGCCTGAATTATTACAGCAAGAAAGTGCGCACAACAAGTTAATCGACAAAAACTGACAAGAATCCAAAGAATTTGTTAACGACGATGATTTGATTCAACAATTTACTCTTATAGTTA
>JASJDR010000196.1 GCA_030065615.1 Xenococcus sp. MO_188.B8
ACAACAGATCGTGTTGGTAGGGGCGATTGGCCAATCGCCCTTACAGGATTAAGTGTTGTATTCTTATTTTAAATTGGTATAACTTGATTATTCTTGACATATCTTTTGTCATGATATTCAAGGATATTGATTATTTGATGTTTAAGTTTTTTTTCCCTAATCTTATTTCTATAAAATATGGAGCAAGATTATCTCGAAACAGTTTATGGTATTGGTTATCGCCTGAGAAATAACAATAGTTTAGAATTAATTTTAGTTAAAAAGATTTGCTGTCTTGATTAATGCCATTTTAATTTGGGTTTTTCCAGTAGCTACAATCCGGAGGTTCTTCTGGATCTGATATGGTATTTTTCTTTAACTCTTCAATGAAGTTAGTATTATCAGGTTCTATAGCTACCCAAGCTTCCTTTTCATAACTCCATTCACCTTTATAAATTGCTTTATACCAAAAACAAGCTGATTTAATTTGGGTTGAAGTTAGATTTTTAGCACCTTCAAGATTAGCATCTTCAAGGTTAGCTCCTTTGAGGTTAGCAAAAATGAGGTTAGCTCCTTTGAGGAAAGCTCCTTTGAGGTTAGCAAAAATGAGGTTAGCATCTTTGAGGTAAACACCTTTGAGGAAAGCGTCTTCGAGGTTAGCACTTTTGAGGTTAGCATCTTTGAGGAAAGCGTCTTCGAGGTTAGCACTTTTGAGCTTCGCACTTTTGAGGCTGGCACCTTCAAGGAAAGCCCCTCTAAGGAAAGACCCTTTAAGGTTAGCATCATTAAGGTGAGCAGCTTTGAGGTTAGCACTAAAGAGGTTAGCAAAAACGAGGTGAGCAGCTTTGAGGCTAGCATCTTCGAGGTTAGCACCATCAAGGAGAGCCCCTTCGAGGTTAGCACCATTAAGGTTAGCATTTTTGAGATTAGCATCTTCGAAGTTAGAATGAACGAGGTTAGCACCTTTGAAGTCAGCACCTTCAAGGAAAGCACCTTTGAAATAAGCACCAAAGAGGTTAGATTCTTCGAGGTTAGAATGAGCCAGATAAGCCCCCTCGAGATTAGCACCACTAAGGAAAGCACCTTTGAAGTCAGCACCTTCGAGCTTAGAACGAACCAGGTTGGCATTTTCAAGGTTGGCTTGCGATAAGTTGATTGACGATAAGTTTGCAAATTCAAAAATAAATTGGTAAAGTCCAGCATCGCGGAGGAAATAGATAATACTTGCCTGACGCTCTGTATCCTTTTCTAATCTCCTAAGTATTGTTATTGTTCTTATTCGTGCCACATCACGTACATGATTATCCTGATCTAAAGTGTCATTATCAGGAAAAAGCTCTTCTCTGAGTTCCTTATTGAGTAATAAATCGGAAACGCGATCTATATAGTTTTGCATAGCTTCTTCAGCTAAATAATTCATCCCTGTTTCTTTTTCAAGTTCAGCTCGTCTCTCAGATTCTTTGGCTTCAAGTTGCACTCTTATCTCTCGCTCAGTTTCGAGTCGAGCTTGTTCTTTCTTATCTCTTTGTCTCAATTGCTGTCCCAAAAAAAATATTAAAATGGTAATAGTAAGTAACTTAAGCCAATCCCAAAGCGTTTTTCCTGATTGATACTTTGTAGGTTCAACAATCTTTTCAATTGAACCTCCTTTGGTTTTTCTCTCGATACTTTCCTGGCTCACAGTGCCTTTACCAAATCCTGTCAAGTAAGCCCACTTAATAGTTTTCGTTTTATCTATCTCAAAAGCTCCAGCATTTATTAGAGCGGCTAAAGCCATACCTACTAGTGGTAAATACCAATTCTTTATTTGCTTCTTGTAATCACTCATTTTTAGCTGCAGAAAGTTTATCTGCTATGTTATTACTCTTGAGAAACTTCTTCTATTTCAATTCTTTTAAAAACAAGCGATCATCTCTATTAAGAACTATTACTAATAATCTATAACATTCTCAATAAGCAAGTTATGGTCATGAGGTTTCAATCGATACAATCGATATATGAAAAACCTTACAGCGATTTAATTACGATTCTAATAACAGATTTTATCGGTAATTGAACCAGAAGAAAAATTAAGTTTGCTAATTCTTTTGTTAAGTTAAATTAGATAATATTGAAATCAACACAAATGCTGGTAATTCAGTAACTCTTGGGGCTAGTCAAACTAGTTCTAAATTGTTAATTAAAGTAGAGGATACAGGAATCAGCATCGCCGCTGAACATTGGGATAAAATATTTGAGCGATTCTGGCGAGTAGATAAATATCGTTCCTATCAAACAGGTAAATCAGAATTTATATTAGCGATCGCAAGAGCAATTGTGCGACAGCATCACGGTGAGATCACGGTACAAAGTCAGTTAGGAGTTGGCAGTTTTTTTATAGTTAGCTTTTCAGTTTAATCGGCCAAAAAGCACAAGAATAAAATTAATTATTGCATCATTTCTCTAGGGATTAAGAATAAATGCTGAGGAATAAATACGGAGTTTCATCGCACAGAAGAGTTGGCAAATTCAGCTAATTTTAATAATTACCAGATCGAAATTTATCACAAATATACCTATTGATAATAAATCAGTGCCATCATGAATTAAGAATATGGTTATTCTTTATTTTAATTATCCTCAAAAACTCTAAAGCATTTATTGTTAAAAAAATTTAGTCTATATATCCCTGTTTTAAATCATGTTTAACTGGCAAAGCATTGGGCAACAAAGTGATAAGTACAAGTTTCGCTGGACATTAGACAGAAAAATTGGTGGCTTAGCAACTGTTCTTCTAGTTTTATTGGGAGGAGTATCTTCGTACTTTTACTTTGAAATTAATGAAATCAGTCGAGAAATTGAAGAAATTGGTCAGTCCGATATTCCCATTTATGAAACGACAACTCAACTGATTCTCTATCAAAAAGAAAAGCAACTCCTTCTTGAAGAACTTAACTACATCTATAATCATTTTCCTCAAGAGCAGGGACTTTATTTCTCTGAGATTGCCTATGAATTTGATCGACTAGAGCAGAATATTAGCAGGACTTTGTCAGATGGCATACAACAATCTCAATTTGCATTTCAAGAAGAACAGAATAAAGAAGATAGAATTCGCCTAAATCAAGAGCAAGAAAATTATCAACAACTCCAGTCAATTTTCTTCAAGCTAGAGTTAGAAAATCAACAATTTAACTTGATTATTGAAGAATTTTTACGGCAAGCTATTAGTGACCAGACTTCTCCATCAATAAGCTTAATCCAACAAGCTAGACTAGAGATCCAAGATTGTGATCAATTAACCCAGGAAATTATACAGAGACTCAAAGATCATATTAATGGTTCTGTATCAGCTACCACTGAAGAAAAAGCCCTGGCTGTAAAAACCAATGCCATAATTGCTTTTATTGCGCTTTTATTCGGTTCATTAATCTCCATGGTGATCACTCGCCAAATCACTAGTTCTGTAAAAAGAGTATCCGAACAAGCAAAATTCATTGCCAACAATATTGCCGAAGAAAACTTAGAGTCTAAAGCCCTAGTTATTGACACTAATGATGAGATCCAAGATTTATCAGTTGCCTTTAATCGTATGGTCGAAAATTTTCTCTCAACTCAAGCAGAACGCAAACAAATGGCAGAACAACTGTTGCGGGAAAAAGAATTAGCCCAATGGCAGGCCAATCACGATAGTCTAACTGGTTTAGTAAATCGTCGGGAATTTGAGGATAGACTGTCACAAATTTTGGCAAGCGGGGAACAAAAGTACCATGCTTTGCTCTATTTTGATCTTGACCGTTTCAAAATCGTCAACGATACCTGTGGACATAGTGCCGGAGACGAGCTACTGCGACAAGTAAGTAAGGTTTTGGAGGCTCAAATACGTAGCTCGGATACTTTGGCTCGTCTCGGAGGTGATGAGTTTGCCGTAATCCTCTATCAAAGTTCTCAGCAAGATGCTGTAGCCTTAGCCGAAAAAATTCTTAGTAATGTCCAACAGTTTTGTTTTATTTGGAACAAGCGCAGCTTTAGCATTGGCGTAAGTATTGGTGTATTATCTTTTAAGTCTCAAGAAGATACCTTGACATCAGTCCTCAAAGCAGCTGATGCAGCTTGCTACACTGCTAAAAATTTGGGACGCAACCAGATTTATGTGATGGAAAATAAAGAGCAAGAATTAGCCCAGCAATCCCAAGAGATGAATTGGTTAACTGCAATTCAGCAAGCTTTAGAGTTAGATCGCTTTGTTTTGTTTTATCAAAAAATTAAGCCTTTACAGACTGAGTCTTCTGGGTCGGAACACTATGAAGTTCTACTGCGGATGGAAGGAGAAAATGGTCAGATAATTCCACCGATGGCTTTTATTCCGATCGCTGAACGTTATCAGTTAATGAATCAAATAGATCGCTGGGTAATTCGGACTCTGTTTGCTCATCAAGGTCATCATTATCGGAAACGGGGACGGATTGCTCAAGATCACGCTAGTCTCTATGCCATTAACCTCTCTGGTGAGACAATCAATGATCTTACCTTTGTCCAATTTGTTAAGGAAGAACTAGAACGGCATCAGATTCCCCCTCAATTCATTTGTTTTGAGATTACAGAAACAGTGGCAATCTCTAATCTCTCACAAGCCAGACTTATGATTACCCAATTACAAGAATTGGGTTGTCGCTTTGCTCTTGATGATTTTGGCAGTGGAATGTCGTCATTTGGCTATCTCAAAAACTTACCTGTTGATTTTCTCAAAATTGATGGCATCTTTATCCGAGAACTTTTAGAAAACCAAGTAAATAGCGCTATTGTTAAGTCATTCCATCAGGTAGCCCAAGTCATGGGAATTGCCACTATTGCTGAGTTTGTCGATAGCGAGTCAAAACTTCTTCAGCTGAAATCTCTTGGGATTGATTATGCTCAGGGTTACCAGATTGCCAAACCTCAGCCTTTTCCGAAACTAAAGTTGTTGACGACCAACAAAGATGCTGCTTAAGAAATCTAATTATGTTGATATTTCTTGCTGAAAATTAAACTAGATGCGGTTTATTGTCCGATCATTGTTGCTCCTTGACCACTGCCTTGAAACATTATCCAAGACATAAACAGGTCGGATATAAAAATTGCTAGAAATGCGGTTACTACTGATGCCGTGGTAGATTGCCCGACGCCCTTTGCTCCACCTCTGGTCGTCAAACCCCAGCTACAGCCGATAATCGCAATCAAAGCACCAAAAACAAAACCTTTAATCGGACCACAAACTAGATCCCAGACCGTCAGAAAATTATTAACTGAATCGAGGAATACGCTATCAGCAATTCCATACGCTTGAGCTACAACCAATCCGCCAGCTAACCCTGTAATGAGAGCGAGAATACTCAAGGCTGGCACCATAATACAACAAGCTATCAGGCGAGGAATGACTAGATATTCAATGGGATCGGTTTTGAGCATATAGAGGGCATCAATTTGCTCTGTTACCCTCATGGTACCAATTTCGGCGGCAAATGCCGAACCCACTCTGCCTGCAACTACTATCGCCATCATTATGGGAGAGAGTTCTCGAGCTAAAGCGATCGCCAAAATGCCTCCTACTGCACTCCCTGCACCCAGTGCTAGGAACTCTCGCGCTACTTGAATCGTAAAAACCATGCCGATGACTGCTGCTGTGATTAGAGCAATTACCAAAGATGCTGGGCCTACCTCCATCATTTGATCCATACTGGTGTTAAAATCAAGCCGACGCGTAAATAGAAAAAAGATGGCTTTGCCACTTAACAGAACAGCAGACCAGGAACGTTGTATCCAAGAAGACAAGCCAGTACTTGATAGAATTCGATTCATTTATGCCTAGTGTATTAACATCATTGTTTTCTCTAATTTGCTAGAGATTCTAAATCTCACAGGTGATTAGGCGAGCCAGAAAAAAGTTAGCCATTTTTGCCCCATAAGGAGATTTCCACCAATTTCCAGGAAGACCACCCTCGGGAGCATTCAGTGAAAAATCATAATCATCATATTCGACTTGCTTGCCATCTACTCTCCAACCAATTTTTTCTGCAGTAAGTTGTAAATATTTAATTTCTTGTGCTCTAATTGTGTCCATATTGCCGCCAAGACCTTGGTAAGTATGCAACTGAACACTATAGCCAAAACGATTATTACTATATTTTTGCCACAGTTTATCAACTACCATAATGGCGTTACAGGGAAATCTTTGGATGTCTTCGGGAGTAATATCATCTAGTTTAGGTTTTCCCGTTATCTCGATCATCACTTTGGTGGTTTCTAGATCGGCCTCTTTCCATTTACCGGCTTCTAGCAATTCTCTGAGTTTCCCATAACGATAGGTATCAGCTAGTAACATTAGAGCATCATCTAATCGCTTTTCTAGACGGAAAACTCTTTCTGCTAGTGATAATTCTTTCTCTTGCGGCATGGTAGTTAAATCTCGATCGCTTTCCATGTTTAAATTAGCTGTTGTTAATTACTTTTTATTATTCTATATATCTAGGCAATAGGGAATAGGGAAAAGGCAATAGTTAATAATTAGACAGTAGAGATTCTCATTCTCCTTAATCTTTTATCTTTGACCCTTTATTTCTCATCCCTTTGGAAATATAAGCTAAGAAGAATCCCGTTAAAGCCATCATGCTCCAGGAAAAAAGGTTAGTTGTTACTGTGGCTGTACCAATTAACAGCAATCCTATTAACCAATAGCGAAGATTGATAGAAGATTTGAGTTTTTTCAACTTCTGCTGTTGTTTTTTGCTATTTAGCATTTATTTTAGAGATTTTGTTGAATATTTTATGGTTCAAGTTCCTCAAGTTCTTCTTCTTCGGGTTTATTTTGTTGAATTGCTTCATAACCAGAACCAATGACAAAGCCCAAGCCTGCTCCTACAAAAAGTGCCACTGGTTTGCGATCGGGTCTTTGGCTAATATAATTGATTGCTAAACCAAGCATAGCTCCAACAAGAGCAGTCATAATTCCTGAAAAAATAATTGTTTTAACATTCATCGTTTTTACCTCTGAAACAAATAGGCAATGATATTGGATTACTAGACCAGTAAAATATTAAACAGTTTGGTTGAGTATTAAGTGACAGATATAATACTATAATCTTATTTTAATTTGATTTATGCTTATTTACTTAGCTATGTAACTAATTTTAATTATAATTCGTATCCTCTTAAAATCTTAAAACACCAGGCTCTCAGACAGTTAAGGCTCGTGAATTCTGATAAATGCGGCTTTGAATAGAAAAAGATCAAACTAATCATGTTCACTCATTTCTTGAGCTGTATATATTCCTACCACTCTAGCGATATAAATGGCAGGATACATAACGCCGATCATCGCTTCGAAATTGGCTAAAGTTCTGGCAAAATCACTAATAGGGGTAACATCACCATATCCGAGAGTAGTTAAAGTAGTAAAGCTGAAATAAAACAAAGTATCGAGCAAATATCTTGTATCACCTAAATCAGAAAAAGCGTTGGGGTCTACTATAGCGACCATTCTATAAAGTACTGCCCAAAGAAGACCAATCATAACAAATACTGCTATTCCCCCTTCAATGGTATCGGAATTAACTCTTTTTTCCCTAAATATTTTTCGATTAATTGTGACCAGAGCGGCAAAGATAAATAGGGCGCTAATTGTACTTGACACCAATATAAAAAGCTTGTCTTGCCTGGTAGCGGGGTACAAAACAGAGTACATATCTAGACTAAATGATATTCCAGCTAAAGTAAGTAGTAGATAAAAATATATTTTTTTAATATCGAACGTTCTAATAATGGTAATAATTGTTCCTAAAAAGACTGCTGATACTAGTATTTGCCCTGTTTTCCCCTCTAGGTTCGGACCTAGGAAAAATAGTACGATTATTGTGGTTAAAAGTTGAGAATATTTATCTTTTATTGGTTGTTTCCACCAAACTGATTTTTTCATTGTTAATTAGAAAATTTTTGTCAATATCGCTTAACTGAAGTTTACACTCGAAAGATTAAAATTAAAAAGTTAACTTTTTTAATTAATGACCAGTTAAAAAAGAATGTTTTACTGGAAGATCGTATTATGTTTATAATATTTAGGAATATTATTGTAAGTAACCCCCGATATATTATTAGTATTTATAAATTGGCTGCGATGTTATAGATCTATAGTGATGGAGATTGTTTGTGAGGAAATTAAAAAGTTGCTGTAAGATAGCTACGGCAATGATTACAGGTTTACTGTTTGCCCCACAGTTAGCTACTTCTGCAGATACGCTAACGATTAAAGAAGATACCAGTACTATCATTGCTCAGACTGACGAATCTGACGTCAATGCTGCGATAGACGATAAAGCAGCTCAAATTCTTCGTCAAATGGCTGAATTTATTCAATCCCAAGAAAAATTTGCCTTTTTTGCCGAATCTGAACGGGATATTCTGACTATGAATGGCGTTTATATCCAAGTTCGTCATGAAGGAGATATGATTGTCAATCGTCCCAATCAATTTTGGGCGAATGTAACCGGAGATTTGGTACAAAGAGAGCTGATGTATGATGGCTCAAAAGTAACCGTAGTTGACACAGAACGGAACATCTATGCCCAGGGAGATGTTTCGGCCAATATGGATGAAACATTAGATGCCCTAATTCAAAAGTTCAATGTTGACCTGCCTTTGGCAGAATTACTCTACAGCGATATCTATGAAGGTGTAACCAAAAATGTACAAGCAGGTTTTTACTTTGGCATGACTGAAGTTGATGACGTTCCTTGTCATCATTTAGTATTTGTGCAGGAAGGTATTGATTGGCAAGTTTGGATTGAAGACGGGGAGACACCTCTGCTGCGAAAATTAGCTATTGCTTATAAAGAACGCGAAGGTGTACCAAGATATACAGCAACCCTTTCAGATTGGAATTTAGAGCCAGAAATTACGGCCGATCAATTTACCTTTACCCCACCTGCTAATTCAAAAGAGGTCGAGTTTGTACAGGCAACGCCTTTTTAAGTAGCTGTGCAAAATTATTGACGCGTGAGCTATCTAGGTTTAATTAGGTGTCAAGTTTTGCGGTGCTGGGATGGGAGCTCGAAAGGTTTATCTAAGTTAAGAGATCAAAGGTAAAAAAAGTAAACGCCATCAATTTTGATTTCTAATTTATTGTTACAAGATTATGAAGGGAATGAAAGTAAAAAAAAGAGTTAAGCAGTCACGCCTAATAACATCCTTAATTGGACTAGCGATCGCAACCATCGACATTGGTTCCGCAAACGCCCAGTTTGTCTATCCCCAAAGAGGTCAAAGTCCTCAACAACAACAAAGAGATGAAAATGAGTGCAGCGATTGGGCAACTCAACAAACAGGATATCGGCCTTCGGGTAGCAGCGGTTCAGACGATGGAGTCATCTCAAATAGGGCCTTGCGCGGTGCTGCTCGCGGTGCTGGAGTGGGTGCAATAGGCGGTTTAATCGGTGGTGATGCCGGTACTGGTGCGGCAATCGGTGCAGCCGTTGGGGGAATTACTGGTGGTATTCGCAATCACGATGAAAAAGCACAAAGGAATAACTTTGAGCGTGCATTTACTACTTGTATGGAAGGTAGAGGATATTCTGTAAACTAAAATAGAGCCATGAAAATGCCTGACAAATGTATACTTTGCGTTTTTAATAATTAAGGGTAATTATAGCAGCGATCGCTTTGGTCTTAGTGAGTTAAAGTTTAGCGATCTGAACTTTGAGCCAGAATGACCATCTTGTTTAAATTGCGATCGCAAATAATAATAAGTAACATTTGATCAGAATCAATTAAATCACACAAACTATCAATTAATAAATTCCTATCAATACTATTTATATCCTGGATTTTTCCAGCGATTATTAAACAATTTATAATCTCTAAATTGAGTTAATATTCCCCAGGTTTTGCTAAATTTTCAAACTTAGTTAATTCTCCTTTAAAAAGTAATTTTACTGTACCCACAGGACCATTTCTATGTTTAACAATAATCGCTTCCGCAATCCCCCGATCTGGGGTGTCAGGATTATAATATTCATCGCGATATAACATCATTACCAAATCCGCATCTTGTTCAATTGAACCGCTTTCTCTGAGGTCTGACAGCATCGGACGTTTGTTAGTTCTTTGTTCGACACCCCGACTCAACTGGGATAAAGCAATAATGGGAGAATTAATTTCTCTAGCTAGTTGTTTAAGCGATCGCGTAATTTTCGATAATTCTTGTACTCGATTATCACTCCCACTTCCTTCCATTAACTGTAAATAATCTAGTAAAACTAAGCCCAATTCTTGTTTAGTTTGTCCCTGAAGACGACGCACCTGCGATCGCATTTGCATCACTGATAAATTAGCAGTATCGTCAATAAAAATTGGTAATTCGGAAAGACTTGTAACGGCATTTATTAGAGGTTCATATTCATTTTGACTAATTCTTCCTGAACGTAGACGATTACTAGGAATTTTGGCTTCACTAGCTAACATTCTTTGAGCCAACTGTTCCCGCGACATTTCTAAACTAAAGATCGCAGTAGGTAAGCTTTGTTGTTTAGCAATATTCGCCGCAATATTCAGAGCAAAACTAGTATTGTGAACACAAATATCATTAGCAACAAAATTATGAGTTTCAGGTATTGTTAAATCATAAACTTGTTTATTACCTACTGATTCAATAGCAACTATTTCATCCCAGTAAACATCACTAGTAGCTAAATTTTGTAAATGATCGTTTTCTAAAGCACATGCGAGCTTGAATAATCTTTCCCTAGACAAAGCGCCTTGAACAAAATCGATATTACGATCTCCTTTAATGCCAGAATGTTTAGCTAAAAAGACCCAAGGATCTTGACCTTTTGCTGCTTCAAATTTTTGCCCTACTTCTACAGGGATAAGATCTCGATTAGTGTGATATTTTTTCTGTAAAATGGTCTTCTGCACCGCATTAACAGCTTCTTCTTTACCAAAAATTCCGATTTCAGTAATAAAATTCTTAATCGATTTGTCATCGGTGATCTCTAATTGCCAAGTATCTTGCCGATTATTTTTATCCTTAACAAAACAGCTGTTCAGAGAAGCAATAATGCCAAACCTTAACAATAGATGTTGTATCTGTCGTGCTAATTTTTCGCTCACTGTGCCGTAGCCGATTTGGGATTGACCACTATTTAAAACAGTTGCCCAACCATTTGTCGCAAACAAGCGGTTAAGGAATAGGGAAACTAGAGGGCGTTGCCAAGTAAAAACTAGCTCGGGAATAATCTTGTTATAGGCATTTTTGCCCCATAAACCTAATTCTTGTAACCACAGGGTTAAAGCATTAGAACTCTTGTTGCAAATAGCTAAAATTCCCGAGGGGGCAAGATCTTGGGGTTGAACACCAAGTAAATTACATAACTTATCGAAAGTTGTTTGATTGGGGAGGCAATTCCCTTGAGTCCACAGTGTAATTAAGGAAGGACTAACTTCTAATAAATCAGCAATTTGATAAGCAGTTCGATTTTGATTTTGTCGTGCTTGTTTTAAATTTTGTGCAAATATCCGACGATTGTGCTCAATAAATAATTGATCTTTGCTAACTCTTATTGAAGGTGTTCTTGTGACTTTAGACGTTTCCATCTGACAACTAAGCCCCATAAAACTAGAGACAACAGAATCAGAAAAATCATCTAATAAACGCGTATTACTGTTAGTGAACAGTGGAGAATTTTTGGTTAAAGTGCCATCACCTATCAAATAGGCTAATATTTTGACTTGTCCTTCTGAAATAGTTTGTTGTCCAAACGAATTAATTTGACGAGGGACAGCTATTTTATCTCCTACTTTTAATTGCCCCAGACTTTTCCATCCTTGAATTGTTAAATAGGGATGAGTTAGGGTGGTTTCAATTGATCTCCCTAAACGAGTTGTCATACGAAAAACAGGTTTAGTGCCATCATCAACATAGGCAGATGGCTTAGTCCAGGCAAATTTCCAATTATCTTGCAAGGTTAAGAGAGAATTCGTCCGACGATGATAGATTTCTTCAATAGTTGCGATACTCCCATCAGCACAAACTAACTCAGAATTAGCCGCCAAACATTTTCCCATAGCTGGGCGACCCGCAATAATAATTAAATCGGAACGGCCAAAACCACTTGTAATACCATCAAGATCGTAAAAACCTGAAGGAATTCCCGGTAAAACAGTCTCTTGATGAAGATCCTCAATAGTATTAAAAGCATTAACCAGAGTTTCCGCAATTGCTACCAAACCCTGTTGCGGACGTTCTTGAGTGAGGCGAAAAATCTTTTGTTCCGATTCATCCAGGACAATTTCTAACTCCTTAGCAGTCTCATAACCAAGATCGACAATCTCATGACCTGCTTTAATCAGTTGACGACGGGAATATTTTTCCATTACCAAACTGTTGTAACGGTCAATATTTACTGCTGAGACAGTACGATTCAGCAATTGCCCCAACTTAGTTGTACCACCTACCTTATCCAATAAACCGCGATCGGCAAGATAGGTACTCACTGCCATTAAATCCGTAGGTTTTCCTTGAATGTGAAGAACTTGTGCTGCATGATATATTTCTTGATGAGCCTGTAGAGAAAAGGCTTCTTTAACTAAGGTATCAGCAACTCTTGCCATGGCTTCAGGATCGAGTAAAATCCCTCCCAAGATGGCTTCTTCAGCTTCAATGTTTACTGGAGGAATACTATCGCTAATATCTACCATTAAATTTATTAAACTTATTGTTTTAAGAGAATTTGAAAGCTTCTAATTCTATACGTTTATTTATTTAAAAGATCAATATTTTAACTTTTTGTTATTTTTTGAGCTCAGGGATCGATCTTTTTAGTAAATAGTTAATTTTTTCTGTAGATGGCATTACAATTTGAGTCTCTGAGTCTATTGTAAGGTTAGCCAGCTAATAACCTTACCAACCGAAGTAATAATAACTACAATTAGCTTTTGCCTTTCATATTTGGTATAGTTTGCTACATATCGAGTTGCGCAGTTAGTTTTACGATTGTAAGTCTCTTTGTTACCAAAAAGTCATTATTAAGATGATAATTTTGTAGCGAAATATACAGAAAAATAATGGAGTCCGTAGAAACATGTAGAAAAAATATTAAATTTTGTTAAGAAAATCCCAGTTTAAACTATAAAAAATTCAAAATAAGCCCGAGTGACAAGCCTATATCTTCGTCCCAAAGGGAGAAACTTCATCAGAGAGTCTTTACCGACGAGGAATTAGGCAGTTCAGCAAGAGTGACCGCATAATTCAAATCACAACAGTCGAGTAATTACTAGGAGACAATACCATTGATAAACTCTCAAGAAAATAAAACTTTTTATAGAAAAGTTAAAGTTAGATATTCGCGATCCCAATCCCAAAAGTCAGTCAATAAGTCAGGTTTAAATGCAACTCAAAAAAGTAAAACAGTAGTTGAACCTGATCCAACTCAATCCTCTCGAACTGCTTTTGATAGAGAAGATCCTTTAGAGGGAAAAACTATCGGAGATGACAATCGCTACCTCTTACAAACTTTACTTGTACAAGAAGGAACGAGTCAGGTTTATCAAGCTTTAGATACTAAATCTGAAGCCCGCATAGTGGCGATTAAACTGATGATTAATTATGCTGCTGCTGCTGTTGATAAACATTTGATTGAAAGATTTATGGGAGAAGTTGAAGCTATTTCTCACCTTAATCATCCCAACATTGTAAAAATTTTAGACTTTGGCCTGACTCCTGATGAAGCTCCTTTTTATGGTGCACCATTTTATGTAATGGAGTATTTTGCAGGTAAAACCTTACAAAACCTATTTACAGAAAATAAAATTTTACCTCTAGCTTCTCTGTTAAAGATAATTTATCAAGTTTGTGCAGGGCTCAAACAAGCTCATCAACAAGGTATTGTTCACCGATATTTAAATCCTGATACTATCTTTTTAGTTGCTGGTGATGGTTTTGGGGAAATTGTCAAAATTATTGATTTTGGCATTATTAAAAATCTTAGTTCCGATGATAAAAATCATACTCAATCAACTCAAGTAGGTTCTTTTAGCGGAACCTATCGCTATGCTTCTCCTGAACAATGTCGAGGATTAACAAATATTGACCAGAGAAGTTATGTTTATAGTCTAGGTGTAATTTTATACGAAGCTATTTGTGGTAATAATCCTTATATCTTAGACAATGATTTTAAACCTTCTCCATCAGATTGGATTGCCTCTCATCTTAAACTTATTCCTAAGCCGTTAAAAGAACAAGCAGGATGTGAAAATATAGAGGATGAATTAGCAGCTATTGTAATGAAGTGTTTAGCAAAATCTCCTCAAGATAGATTTTCGGATTTAGGAGAATTGCAGAACGCTCTTGCTAACAACCTTTCAGTAAGGATGAGAGTAAATTATCATCCTCAGACAGATACCAAACTGCAGCCAGATAACACAATTCAACCAGATACGAAGATTCAGACAGATACCAAACTGCAGCCAGATAACACAATTCAACCAGATACGAAGATTCAGACAGATACCAAACTGCAGCCAG
>JASJDR010000197.1 GCA_030065615.1 Xenococcus sp. MO_188.B8
TTCTGGGCAAGCGGTCAGACCCCGCGCCGCCGGAAGGCGCAAGGGCGGGAATGGGGGATAACAATTCAATTCCTGGTGTTGAACCAATAGAACCTAACAAAATACTCCCCCCTTCCCGGTGCTGACCAAGAGAGGGAACGCTTGCCAAGACAGTCTTTGTTACTCCAAATCGGAGGCAAGGTTGAGACATTCAATTAGACTACTCATTCACTAGCTCAAATTTTGGGAAGTTCCAGTTCCTCCTGCATGCAATGATGTCAATTATTCGCGATCGCGATTTTCGCGAATCATACTTTAATTCAGCAACGCCAATAAATTTGCCCAAATACAACAGATAATTTATGTATATTTATAGAGTATGCGTTACGCTTTCTTCAATCATGACACTTTCTTAGATGCGTTAAGCTGTCGCTAACGGCATCCTACTTTAAATTTATGGCTGTAATTACCATCCGCGAACAAGGTCAAACCGAGACAGGATTTAACGCTACTTTAGTTATTGATGGAAATAACTATAATATTACAGTCAATGATCCTTTTGAGCCGAAGGAAGAACAGGAATTAGAATGGTATTTTGAGGAATGGTTGCGCTATCCGCTCTTAGAGCAGGTAAAAGCAAGTAGAGCTAAGGATAGTGTTAGAAAGTACGGCGAGGAATTGTTTAAGCAAGTATTTCAGAAAGATATCAATTCTTTTAGTAAATACAGTCAGTTACGAGGTAATTTAAGTCAGGTACAGCTAGAAATTGAGAGTATAACTCCAGAATTTAATGCTATTCATTGGGAAGCTTTGCAAGATCCAGATTTACCTCGACCTTTAGCAGTTGATTCTGTTTTAATTAGGAAAAATGTTAAACCTGCGGTTATTGAAGCCTGACTTTTCCCGTTATCTCCTACAATCCTTTAACAATAAAGCTTTCAGCTTCATAATCAAGGTCTTTGAGTGGAGATTTATCTGCAATATTACAGCTCAAATAATTATTGACGACGAGAGAATAGGGGTTTTAAGAAAGCTGGGTCAATCTAAATTCTGCCTTCGGCAGAAGGGAATTATATAACCGTAAAGGAAGAAGGGCTTATTACAATACGGAGATTGAGTTAGAAGATTGGCTGTTACCTGTCACCTATTGCAATGGCGAAGTAGCTTTTAATTTGAGAAAGTTTACTCCAGAGGAAGAGGAAGCATATTATTTAAGTCTGGATAGTAAATATGAGTTTCAGAAACCTACTTATGGTTTTGTGGGCAGGGATTTAGATATTCTCTTGATCGAAAAAGCGCTACTAAAACATAATATTCTCTTGTTGCGCGGCATGGGCGGTACGGGCAAAACCACGCTGTTAAATTATCTGCGGGAATGGTGGCAAGTTACTAATTTTGCTGAGGATATTTTCTATTTTGGTTATGATGAAAAGGCTTGGACGCTGCAACAGATTGTTTTTAATATTGGGCAGAAAATATATAGTCATTTCGAGTTTGCAACTTTTCAAGCTCAAAATATTACTGTGCAATGGCGCAAGTTATCTGACAAGTTACGCACAGAATCTTATATTCTGATTTTAGATAATTTGGAGTCGGTGACAGGTCAACCTTTAGCGATTCAGAATACTTTAGATGAGTCGGCACGGGAAGAGATAAGAAAGTTTTTAGCTTCTTTAGTTGATGGCAAAACCAAAGTTGTTGTGGGTTCAAGGATTGGGGAAGAATGGTTACAGGGCAGTACTTTTCAAGATAATAGCTATCAGTTAAAAGGATTAGATGCTCAAGCTCGCACCGATTTAGCAGAGAATATTTTACAAAAGGTAGATAGTAGCCAGTCTCTGGATGAGATTAAAGCAGATCGGCATTTTGAAAGGTTGATGAAACTTTTGGCTGGTTATCCTTTGGCGATGGAAGTGGTTTTAGCTAACTTGAAACAGCAATCACCATCAGAAATTTTAGAGCAATTGGAAAAGGCAGAAATCGAACCTGGGGGAGAGAATAAGACCAATAATATTGTTAAATGTATTGAATATTCCCATAGTAATTTATCAGCGTCGGCACAGAAGTTATTGTTATTGTTAGCTCCTTTTCGAGGATTTATTAATACTTTAGGAATTCCTAATTATGCAGAAGAATTAGGAAAAGTTGAGCCGTTTCAAGCGTATGATTTGGAGCAATTGAAAGCTGCTATAGCTGAAGCTGTGAATTGGGGTTTACTTTCTCCGATTGATAAATATAATTCTCATCTCTTAAGGATTCAACCAGTTTTGCCTTATTTTCTGCAAACTAAGTTAAAAGAAGTTGATGAAGAAATGAGAGCAGCTTTACAAGAAGGTTTTAAGAATCATTATCAAAATTTAGTCACTTCTTACTATACTTTGATGAAATCAAGAGATGCAAAAAAAAAGCAATTAGGCAAACTTTTTATTAAAAAAAATTACTGTAATACATATTAAGCATTACATACTTTTTTAGATACAAAAGAAAGTATTTATACTTTCTGGAGATGTTTGTATGATTATATTGAATTTAATGATAATCTAGCAAAGCAATTACAATTTCCTCAATACATTTATCAAAATTTTAAAGATTATAAATTCGAAAAATATGATATTTGGAAAGCTGAAGTTATTGATATCTCTACTGGACTAGCTAATTGTTATTTGCAAAACAAAGACTATCAAATGGCTAAAAAAATTTATCAGAATAGCTTGGATCTAATTCCACAATTGAATAATATCAATAAGATTTAAAGAAAGTCTGAAATTGCCACTATTTTTTACCAACTTGGAAGACTATACCGTCAATCAAAAGAATATGAGCAAGCTCAAAATTATTACCAAAAAGCTCTTGATATCTTTACTGATCTTAGTAATAATTTCTCTAAATTCTTTACTCCCCAAGCCCACACTTACCATGAACTAGGAACCTTAGCTGAAGAATCCAGGAAATACAAACAAGCTCAAAATTATTATCAGCAAGCACTTGATATATTTGATAGACTTAAAAATATTCAAGAACAAGCTCTCATTTATCATCAATTAGGAATAGTTTTACAAGCATTAAGAGAATTAGAAAAAGCCCATAACTATTATTAAAAAGCTATTAATATTTATATTGAATATGGAGAGCGATATGCTCAAGCTAGTACTTATCATCAATTAGGAATAGTTGCTTTCGAATTGGGAAAATATGAGCAAGCCAAAAGCCACTATCGACAGGCTCTTGCTATTAAAATTGAATACGGAGATCGGCATTCTCAAGCTACTACTTACAATAATTCCAGGTGTAAATTATCCGTTGATGAGAGAGGCCGCTTTAGTTCGCGTAAAGATTACGCGAACCTATCTCCTTATTATAGAAAATTAAGGCTGGCTATGACAAAAATAGAAATAATCATCAAAGACGAACAAGGAGAAGAACTAACTAGGTTACAATCAATAGATTTAGAACTAGGTAGTCAAAGTCTAGATGAAATAGAAACAGCCGTGGAAAAATTGAAGCAAAAAATCATCCCAGAAATCTCGTCTGAGCTTTTGAGTCAAGCTCAAAGAGAATTTACCAATAAGTTCTTATTTTTTAATCTTTGGCATGGTAAAACTAATGAGGTTTTAACTTATCTAAAAACTCAGATTACGGCTCGCAATCAACAGAAATTAGATGAATTAATTACCTATATAACTAAACATGAAAGTGAAATTATCAATTATGAATTGCGTCGTCAAATTGGCAAAAATATTGGGAGTGGGCGTATGGAAAAAGGAGTTGACTTAGTAATTGGCAATCGCCAAAAACACAAAGGAATGAGTTGGAGTGCGCGCTTGATGTAAAGCACTCGCTATTCTTAAAGTAACAGAATGTAATGGTCAGTGGCGACAAACTTGGTTCACACAAATGGCTACTTAATCAATTCATTTTTTTCGCTCTTCTTACTCTTTTAAGGAGTTTTAGTCTAAGATAGTTCGCGTAATCTTTACGCGAACTAATTCTCCCCTCTCATCAACGAAAAATTTACACCTGGAAAGTTTTTTTGCAAGGTTTCAAGCTTTTATCATGATTGTTGTACTTATACCCACATCCACTAATTAATATCAAATTTGTTAGTTAAGGCTAATGGGAAGATTAGGGACAAAAACTCTTAGGTTCACTTATTAACACTTATCTTAATTTCTTTGCGTCTAATTCCTTTTACTTAAAGCTAGACGGGAAGAAATAATCTCTATTGCCGCTAAACACGGTGCTTTTAATGTACAAGTTTTTGGCTCTGTTGCTCGCAATGAAGCTGATACCGAAAGTGATATTGATTTTTTAGTAGATTACTCAGTTGAAAATATTAGTCCTTGGTTTCCTGCGGGTTTGATGTTAGATCTAGAAGCATTACTCGGATGCAAAGTAGATGTGGCTAAGGAATCAGCTTTAAAAGAGAGAATTCGAGAAAGAGTTTTACAAGAGGCGATCTCATTATGAGAGATGATAGAGAACGCTTACAAGATATTTTAGAGGCGATTTCGCAAATCGAAAATATGCGGTTCAAGGACAAGAAGAGTTTCAGCAGAATGAATTAGTTCAGGTTTGGATTATTCATCATCTACAAATTATCGGTGAAGCCTCCAATAATTTATCTCAAAAGACGAAGCTGGGTAAGAGTAAAAGTTAAGTTAATTATTTTAAAGATATTTTTTTGAAGTAGATTAGCAACGTTAAGCTGAAGATATACAAATTTGTACCAAAAATGTAACTTGTTTTAGTTACTCAAAAATTTACCTTTATAGTACTCGATTTTATTGCTTGATTTCATCGGTACAACTGGAGATGGGATTTTCACCAATTGTCATCTGTCAGTATCCTGACAAGAGAAATTAATTCAAACATTAGGTAAATTATTCTTGCACTCAGTATAAATTATAAATTTAATCTACTCTCCCGACTGAGCAGGAAGTATTACCTGTGCAAAATGAGTCACAAGCTGCTAACTAAATTTAGTGTGAAGTATTTTGTTTAATCCTGTTTAATCCATAGGAGACAAAGAATATGACTACAAAAAATGGAAATTCATCGCAAGATGATTTGTCAGCACGCGTCGCTGAATTAGAGAAACAATTAAAAGTTTTACTCTCTCAGAAAAGTTCCACACAGAAAGATTCAGTACCAGAAGTTTATTGCTCGGTTCCCCAAACGCCTCCACGTCAGTTTAGTCCTGACATATCGTCAGAACGGTCTCGTCTATTGATTATCACTGGGAATAAGTGGGTCAATGGCACCAAATTACACTACTACTTCTTCGAGAATTCGCGTTGGGGCGCTAGTGATGCCGAAAAAGACATCGTCAGACAGGGATTTAAAGTCTGGGAAGATGTCGGTATTGGTATAGATTTTGAAGAAGTATCGTCTCCTGACGATGCCGAAATCCGTATTGGTTTCCAACGAGGAGATGGATATTGGTCTTACCTTGGCACATATATTCTCAACATTGGGCAGTCTGAACGGACAATGAACTTTGGACAGGATTTAAGACTTGATTCTCGCGGAGTTGATGTTCCCGTACACGAGATTGGTCATACCCTTGGCTTTCCGCATTCTCATCAGAACCCTTTCGCCGGTATCGTTTGGGATAGACAGGCTGTCATTGATTATTTCAGTGGACCGCCAAATAACTGGCCTCTTGAAACAATCGAGCGCAATATTCTTAATAAGCTACCCCAATCTCAAGTTGAGGGGTCGGAATGGGACCCAAATTCGATCATGCACTATGCATTTCGTGCAGGTTTGATCCTCAAACCAGAAAAGTATCAAGGTGGTTTGCAGCCAGCACCAGGACTATCCGAAACTGATATAGAGACAGTTAAGTTCTTCTATCCAAAAACAACTCCAGTCTTTACAGAACTCAAACCGTTCGAGTTACAAAAAATGTCTCTATCACCAGGTCAGCAAAAAGACTTTGTTATCGTGCCTACTGCTACTCGTGAGTATACAATTCAGACCTTTGGTTCCACCGATTCAGTTATGGTTCTCTTTGAAGAATACAACGGTGAATTGCAGTTCGTCGCTGGCGATGATGATAGCGGTTTCAATCGTAATGCTAGACTTCAATTAAGGCTTTACTCAGATCGCAAATATGCTCTTCGCATTCGCTTGTACTATCAATGGGCCAGCGGAGACACTGCTGTTATGCTCTGGTAACAAAGCTTTAACCAATGGAAGTTTCAGGAATTTTTTTACTTCCAACTACTGAGTAGATTTTTGGAATCGGGTTGTAGCGTTTTACGTTGCAATTACCCTTTCCTAAAAGCATATCATATGAAGATATTTAGTCTCTGGTTTCCTGCGGGTTTGATGCTAGATTTGGAAGATTAAAATTGAATTTCTAAACCGCGTCTACTGTGAACCCCGTCTCTTGGTGAGCGGCTTGCCCAGCTTCGTGTTCTGGGTTCCCTTGTGCCTGCCCTAAAGGATACACCTTCGGATAACGGCGGCGCGGGTCTCACCGCTAGGTCGGGTTCCCCGACCAGGGCGGAATGGGGGAACTATTTGATTTTTCATAATCCTGAGACTATTACGAGAATATTTGAGCTGATGTGTTTGTCTGAGAGTTTGAAGAGTCTGAAGGATCGATTGAAGCTCCATCGCAACAGTTTCCGTAGTTTGGGGTAGATTCTCGCGTTTGCGCAAAAGGATGTAAACAGGTGCTCATACGATGACAGCAATTGTCATACGAGGGGTTAAGTATGACTATAAAAACACTCAAATTGATGTTAGTAGAACTAGTGAGCTTGTCAAGTTTAGAGGCCAAACCTATGAGCTTAATCAGCCTGTTCTCGACTTAAAAGAACGCAATCAAGAGGACTTAGTTTATCGTGAAGTCGCTTTTTGCGACAAGAAACAGACCAGATTCTGGGGTCAAGTTTATACTAGAAAATCTTGTCATCTTGATTTAGCTTTAGTTAGTAAAAAACAAGATTCTTAGGACAAGTTTCTAACAGAAGTTTTGGCATTTTAGTTACTGCCAGTTCACCAATGTAATAAAAAACTCTAGTAACAAAACTAGAGTTATCTGAAAAAGTGATAAGTTATCGGCTGGTATTGGTATTTTGATTCAGTAAAAGCTACTTAACTAGATTTGGATTGTAACTAAACAATAAGCTGTTGCTACTTTGGTCGGTGGTTAACTGCTTTTATGTTTTAGACCCAAGATCTTGATACCAATAAAGCTTTAACCAAATATTAATCATATCCTAAAAGTGCGGCTTCTTAAGTCAACAAACTGCAACAATAAAATTTCGTTTAAGGTGAGTATTTATTTGTTCTATCAAACGTATTCGAGCCCAGGGAGAAAGTTTTTTGGCTAAATTCACTACTTCCTCTAAAGTTACAGACTCGAACATTTTATTTTCGATTCTCAACTTAGGTTTAAATCTTAGCTTGATGATCGATTATTTCCCATGCTGTGACTAAACCTCGATCATTGCCGACATTTCCTGGAAATAAAACAACAGGTAAACAGGGAAACTGAGGATGATCTTTAGCAGTGCGAACAACACAACAACCAGGTAATATTTGACCTAATAACCGTACAGTAGTCAAGTTCAAACCTTTACTCAGCAAATTATTGGATGTAATACCGCCTTTACTAATCAAAAATCCGATATCTGAGGGTAAGCCGCCTATAATATCCATTAATAAATCAGAAATCGCTCTGCCAAAATCAATACGTTCTTGAAGATCAACAAAAGTTACTTCTTCTCTACTAGTGAAAATCACAGGGGTTTTTCCTTGTCGCCAAACTGTCAAAACTTGATGGAGAATCGACTGTAGAATTGTTTCTCTGGTTTCGGGGTGATCTCGTAAATGAATTACCTCAACTTCAATACCCACAGTTGAGGGTTGTTGTAAAAGTTGTTCTAATTGTCGTGTTGTTTTTTTTACATGGGAACCAATTACAATCACTCCTGGCTTGTGGTTAGTTTTGTAACTAGCCATTGCTTCGGGAGGAGTTGCTTGTTGTCCCAATTGAGCGAGGGATGTAATTAAACTTGCAGCAGAGCGCAATAAAAAGCGTTTGCCTTGTTTGGTTGCTGTAAAAAGAGCAGTAGCAAATCGATCAAAATCTTCTTGAATTTTGCCATCTACCACGACACAGGAGTTATTGTTGAGAGATAGTAATTGGTTAATGAGATCTTCAGAATATAGATCTTCAAGTTGGATTTTAATTACTTCTTCTGAGGCAATTTTACCTTGAGTTTTTTCGGCAACGTAATCTGGTAAATAGCTATGGTTGAAACCAAATACAGAATCACCAGCAAACTCGGTTTCACTCACTGGGACTTTTTTGCCATCTATTAACAAGTAATGGTTACTATTAATTGTGACTCTGCCACCTTCAAAAAAAGCAGGAGTCAGAAAATGAGCATCAAAATCTCCTAATTCCTGAGCTATTACATCAGTCTCTAGAGGGTAATGTCCCCTTAAGGTAGAATCAGAGCGACTGACAACTAGAAAATTATTAATCTTTTCCGCTGCCAGAGCGATTTTGAGATTACGACAGACTTCTTGAGTCACGATTGCTGCTTGCTTAGGCGAGATCGCTCTTGTATTGGTTAAGATAAAAAAAATTGGCAGTTCATCTCGCAATCCAATCCTCAAAGTCTCGACATCCCATTTCATCAGTAACAAGCAACTGTGAACCGTCTGCGAACCTGTCGGATCATCATCCAAAACAATAATTTTTAGCTGGTCATTCACAAGCAATAATTTCTGGTTGTTTTTGATTTCTTTAAATTAACAATAATTAAACTATCTTGATGAACCCTAATCTTCAAGTTTGCTCTGGGCTCAATTTCAAGTAAGCTTGAATAGTTATCAATAAGGTTGATCTAGAGACCGAGAGCCAGGGAGATTTTTTATTGTCACTAATTAAACGGACTTGACATAACCTAAAAATATCAGGCTTTTCAACCAAAATTCCTGGTAGACTAGTCATCTGGGATATAAAACTGATCTGGTTATATTTTAATTTTTATGTTTGACAAAATATTAATTGCCAATCGAGGGGAAATTGCGTTAAGGATCATACGTACCTGCGCAGAAATGGGGATTGCAACTGTTGCGGTTCACTCAACGATTGATCGCCAGGCGCTCCATGTTCAGCTAGCAGATGAGAGTGTATGTATTGGTCCTCCCCATTCTGGCAAAAGTTATTTGAATATTCCCAATATTATCGCGGCAGCTTTAACTCGCAATGCGACAGCCATTCACCCGGGTTATGGATTTTTGGCGGAAAATGCCAAATTTGCTGAGATTTGTGCCGATCACCAGATTATTTTTATCGGTCCTAGTAAAGAAGCCATGTTAGCCATGGGAGACAAATCCACGGCCAAAAAAACGATGCAGCAAGCAGGAGTGCCCACTGTCCCTGGTAGTAAAGGTTTGTTGAGGGATGAAGCAGAAGCTATCTCATCTGCCAGGGAAATTGGTTATCCTGTTATGATTAAGGCGACTGCTGGTGGTGGCGGTCGAGGAATGCGCTTAGTTCGCAATGAAAGTGATTTAATTCGTTTGTTTCAAGCAGCCCAGGGAGAAGCCGAAGCAGCTTTTGGGAATGCAGGCGTATATTTAGAGAAATTTATTGAATGTCCTCGTCATATCGAATTCCAAATTATTGCTGACACTCACGGTAACGCGATTCATTTGGGAGAGCGCGATTGTTCTATCCAACGTCGTCACCAGAAATTATTAGAAGAAGCCCCCAGTGCCATACTAGATCCTAAATTACGGGCCAAAATGGGACAAGCAGCGGTCAAAGCTGCTAAATCGATTAATTATGTCGGAGCAGGAACCGTAGAATTTCTGTTAGACAAAAACGGTAATTTCTACTTTATGGAAATGAATACTCGTATCCAGGTAGAACATCCTGTAACCGAGCTAGTAACAGGACTGGATTTGATCCGAGAACAAATCAGGGTTGCTCAAGGAGAGAAATTAAGTTTAAATCAGAAACAAGTCCACCTACAAGGTCACGCGATCGAATGTCGGATTAATGCCGAAGATCCTGACCATAATTTCCGTCCCCATCCTGGGCGCATTAGTGGTTATTTACCCCCAGGAGGACCAGGGGTGAGAATGGATTCCCATGTTTATACTGACTATGAGATTCCCCCCTATTATGATTCTTTGATTGCCAAGTTAATCGTTTGGGGTGAAAACAGAGATATAGCTATTAAACGCATGAAAAGAGCTTTACGCGAATGTGCGATTACGGGTGTTCCCACAACTATTGGTTTTCATCAAAGAATTCTCGAAACTCCTGCTTTTCTTGAGGGAGAAGTTTTTACCAATTTTGTTCAAGAACATTTAATGTAAGAAGGCATAATTTAGGGGGCAGGAGTCAGATATTTTGCTGAAAAATGATCAAACTCGCGCGTTCCTTAGCTGCTTACAAAGCAGCAGGGTCGCTCGTCAATTTTTAATATTAAATGATTACTGTAGTCTCATTGCCATTGTAATTAGTCCTTGTTGACCGAGCAGCATTTCCCGTAACAGGGTACAAATACCAACCCAGATGATCGGAGTAATATCTACCCCACCAAGAGGAGGAATAATTTTTCGGGAAATTTTGAGAAGAGGCTCTGTGGGAACAACAACTAAGTTGATCGGAAATTTATTGGTTTCTATCTGGGGATACCAAGTCAGAACAATGCGAAAGATAAACAAAATGGTCATTAGTCCCAAACCAATACTTAATGCTAAAGCGCCGATGCTGATTAAATCCATTATTAAAAATTTTATTACGATGACAATAATTATAACGAAACTTGTAGATTAACAAAACATCATAACCTATGCAGTGTAGAAGATACAGCCCTATTGAGCTAGTCGTTTACTCAGTACCAATTAGGAAAACACCAAGTAAATCTAATTCTTTTTGTTGTATGCATTAGGTTGAGTTATCTTGTCGAATGTTACTCTTTCTTCCTGTGTATTGATTTGAATTTTATTGTGGGTAATTGTAGCTAAATCATCAATTCTTTTTCGATTACAGATATTTTAGTGATGCGTTAGCGCGACTCTAACGCATCCTAATATCTATCAATTATCAATTAATTATCAAGTATCAATTCTCTGACATCGGCAACTTCCCCTTTAACAGCAGCCGCCACTACCATCGCTGGACTCATTAATAGAGTTCTCCCAGTAGCAGAACCTTGACGACCTTTAAAGTTACGATTAGAGGAAGAAGCACTAATTTGATCTCCCTGTAACTTATCAGGATTCATCGCCAAACACATCGAACAACCAGGTTCGCGCCATTCAAACCCAGCTTTCGTGAAAATTTTATCTAAACCTTCAGCTTCAGCTTCTTCCTTAACTCGCTCAGAACCAGGAACAACAAAAGCTTTAACTCCCTCAGAAACATGTTTTCCTTGAGCAACTTTAGCTGCTTCTTGTAAATCACTCAATCTGCCATTAGTACAACTACCAATAAAGCAAACATCGATTTTGGTTCCCTTAATGGGTTTTCCTGGTGTCAGATGCATATACTTATAAGCTTCCTCTGCCAAAGCGCGATCGCTGTTGGTTAAACTTTCGGTCACGGGAATATTTTCACTAATGCCAATTCCCTGTCCTGGAGTGATGCCCCAAGTGACGGTCGGTTCGATATCCGCTGCATCAAAAGTTACCACATCATCGTATACAGCATCTTCATCACTGCGGATAGTTTGCCACCAGGCGACAGCTTTGTCCCAATCTGCTCCTTTAGGTGCAAAATCTCGACCTTTTAAGTAATCAAAAGTCACTTGATCGGGATTTACATAACCGCAACGGGCACCACCTTCGATCGCCATGTTACAGACCGTCATGCGTTCTTCCATACTCATCTGCTCAAAGGTAGAGCCAGCAAATTCGTAGGCATACCCGACACCTCCTTTAACTCCGAGGGTACGAATAATATGCAGCACCACATCCTTGGCGTAAACTCCGGGGGCAAGTTTGCCGTTAACGTCTATCTTGCGTACTTTCAACTTTGATAATGCCAGAGTTTGCGAAGCTAAGACATCTCTAACTTGGGAGGTACCAATACCAAAGGCGATCGCTCCAAATGCGCCATGGGTAGAGGTATGGGAATCTCCGCAGGCAACAGTCATTCCTGGTTGAGTTAAACCTTGTTCGGGGGCAATCACATGTACAATACCCTGATTCCCCGAACCGAGATTATAAAAGCGAATCCCGTAATCTTTAGTATTCTGTTCCAAAGCTTGCATCATCTCTTCTGCTAAAATATCGGCAAAAGGACGAGCCTGATCTTCTGTAGGGACAATGTGATCTACCGTTGCCACAGTGCGATCGGGATATAATACTTTGAGTCCTCTTTCTCGCAGCATAGCAAAGGCTTGAGGACTGGTGACCTCATGAATGAGATGTAAGCCGATAAATAACTGAGTTTGACCAGAAGGTAATGTACCGACAGTATGTAAATCCCAAACCTTATCAAATAAAGTTCCTTTGCTCATAGGTTGCTACGATTTAGAGTTTTAGTGTTTGTAATATATTTTACTGTTTTTGGAAAAGAGAAGTGTAAGAGGAACTTGACTTAGCGAAATTGGTTATGAGCTGGGTCAACAACTTTTTTTTCTATTGATTTTACTCAGAATCTTCTCGATTGCTTGGAGGTTCATCACTTTTCATTAATGCCTTATTTTCGAGTGTTTTTATAGAAGCATTTGTCTCTGAGACTCCGGTAGTGTCAGAAGTTGCATCAGTTGGCGGAGGTTGCAGTATCACTTTCGCTTCATCAAAAATAGAGGGATAATTGTGCATAGCTGCTCGAACTGTTAATTTGATGGTTTTCTGGGAATCATCAGGAAACTTTTTAGGAGGTGTATACTCTCCTTTGTCATAATCAAATTTACCAATTCCCGCTGGCGAAATAGTCCACTCTACGGGAAAATTTTTACCAGAAATTGAAGGATTTTTTAGTTCAATGCAGAAACGAGTTTGTTGAGTTTCATTTTTTGAGTCCTCTAGAGGATAGTTGATGTTAGATTCTTCTGGGGAAACCATTAGTTTTGTCTCATCATTTATCAAAATAACTAATGCGAGACTAGAGACCGATGATTCGTATTCTCTTTCAGCTCTAATGATAACTTGTTGATATATCGGAACTTCCTGAGCTTTAAAAATTTCATCTTGATCAGGTTTTTTTAGGTTACCTAGCTCATCGTAGACATATCCTTTTTTAGGGGGAGCAATATACATACCAGTCGCAGCATCAATAGTTCCGACTGAAGGCTTAGACCAAATACTCCATTTAACTTTGACATTGGGAACAACTTGGAAATCAAAACTTTCACCATACTTGATCACTTGAGTTGATGGATAAATATCAATTTTTCTGAGGGTTCTCTGATAAGCATCTTTAAAAATAGCAGCAATAATCATGTCTAACTGTTCAGTTGTCACTCGGTTAGCAAACCCTAAGATAAAAGCTAATGCGACTAGGACTGGAATTCCCAGAGTTGACAATGATAGAGATATGCCAATTATTTCGAGATTAGCTTCACTGAGAATAAAGAGAATAATCAAAGTATAAAAAGGACTGCGGAACAGAAAAAAATAATATTTTGGTTTGTAACGAATAAGATAATTTTTCGCCTGATCTCCTGGGATGTGTCTGTGGTACTTCTCTCTTAGGTAATAGTCACTTGTTTGTTTAATTAGATAACATAAGGTACCAAATAGACTCCAAAAAATAATTTCTAACCATTTTTTATTGTCTGTCCAAAATAGTTCATCGACTTGGAGTAAATTCTGCAAATTTGTCAATAATTGTTGAATTTCTCTGACATCATCTATCTTTAATTCGGCAAAATTTACCTTTTCTAACTTAGTTAAAATAGCTTCAATCTCAGTTAAAATATCTTTAATTGGAAACTCCGTTTCAGGCCGATCACTGAAAAATGGTACTAGTTCCGTTCTCCATTGTTTTATAGTATTTTGTGTCTGCTTAAACGAAGAAGGAGCTTCTGGAGTCTTTGTTTCAATAGGTGCTTCTTCAGGAGAAGAGATTTCTGAAGCTAGATTGAGTTTATTTTGAATTTCTTTTTGCTGTTCAGTAATTTCTCTTAAAACCTCGGTTCTGGCAAGCTTGGCTTTTAGAGATAAAGGAGGACTTGGAGGAAACTTCCGATGCAAGACACCATAGAATACTAATCCAAGTACTAGCAGAAAAACAAACTCTCGTACCGTCGCTTTTTCTCTTGTGAACCCTAACCAATAAAATGGATTATATGTTTTTGTCAAGCATTTCCAGTTGTTCTTATCATTACTGTTCATTTTTTGTTACTTATCTTCTGTTAAAAGCTAATTTTTATTACCTAAATCCATAGGTTGAAGGAAAAACTTGGATATGTTTAATGCAATCATATTAATGTATTCTTTAAGGCTAATTTAAACTAAGCCTTGACTATCAAATTTTGCGGATTCTATAAATAAAAATATAAATATGTAAACATTATGTAATGCTAATATGCAATATTTGCGACCTTGTCCTCTAAAACTTTATCTCTCTTCCAAAAGAAGACACTCGGCTACGCCGATGTGATGAATTTTGGTCATTGATAAAATAATAACACGAAATCTGCTATAATTA
>JASJDR010000198.1 GCA_030065615.1 Xenococcus sp. MO_188.B8
TCAAATTCTGCTTCTCGATAAGCTTTAGCAATTTCATTATCAACTTCAATAGTAATTTTATCCATGTTATTCCTCCTATTTTCATTGCTATTCTAGCGTGGAATTAATTTTCCTTATTAGAATGTGATCGCTTATTATGAATAAAATAGGCGATCGCTTTTTATCAAGATTTTGTTAGAGGCGATCGTATTTATTTTCCGACCAGAAGTCAGATGCGATCGCCATTTCCTTTATCCTTATTCCTCATCATCCGGCAATTTTTCCATCTCCTGGGCAATGAGATTCTGAAAATCTTCTCCACAATGAACATTCAAATGGACTGCAGCAGCCAACAATTCTGCCAAAATTTCAGCTTGTTGTCTAGCACTCAGGTGAGGCAACTGAAGCTGGTGGATTAAGGCAGTGACATTTTGGCATTCTGAGCCTAACTCTGCAATTAATGTACTCAGAGTTGAACTATCAACGGAAAGAGAGCGATCGCGAATCTGCATAGTTATTTCCCCAATCGTTTGAGTGCTTGCTCAATACCCTTCTCAAAGGCGCGAATCTCAGTTTCCCAATGTCTGATTAAGCCTCGATCGGGAAAATCTTTTTCGTACTCTATTCTAATCTTTTCTCGATGCTCGGCAATGCGCCTATTCAGTGAAGGAATTGCTTTTTTGTGGTTTTTCTTGCCCATAAATTTGCCAGATGCAACCGCACCTGCAGCTTGACACAAGAATCTCATGCTCACTTTTACATTATTTCAGACCAGAGGTGAGGGGCGCTCGTTTATGGTGAATGGAAAAGGCGATCGTGTTGAATTTCAGACCGAAAGTTAGGGTGTGATCGCTTGTAGTGAATCGAAGGGGCGATCAAAGATTTGAAAATTTAAAAAGGGCGATCGCTGAAAGAGCATCAAGTACAATTATAGTAATGTAGGGTGATGCTAGAGGTATTTACAATATGGAACAACTCAGCCTCGATCAATTTGGTCGTATCGAAATTCCTGAAACAATACGCCAACAATTAGGAATTAATAATGAAACCAAGTTATCCTTAAAAATTTAAAATGGTCAACTTATTCTTAAACCGTTAAAACCAGAACTAGAAACCTACTATGAGGATGGAATACTAGTATTTAAAGCAGAACCAATGGGTAATATAGAATCAATTGGGGAGTTTGGGGATTTGGGGACTTGGGGAATAATTGTCGCCCTACTTCCCTACTTCCCTACTTCCCTACTTCCCTATCTCCCTATCTCCCTATCTCCCTATCTCCCTATTTCCCTACTTCCCTATCTCTCTATTTACCACAGTAAATTTCGCTCATCCCTCCCTTCTCGCCTCACTAGGAATTTATGAATACTGAATCGACGCTCTAGATTGGGTTTAAAACGCTGAGGCAGTTAGGGAAATATCAGAATATTGCCATGCAGATTCAAACTGCTGTTGTACTTGTTGTGCTTCTGAGTCTTTTCCTTGGGCTTGGAGACTTTGTTGCAAGCCAAATAATGACCAACCATTGTCGGGATAAATGGCTAAATCTTCGCGATATGCTTGTTCTGCTGCGGCAAAATCTTGATTCTGAATTAAAGCTGCCCCGAGATATTGTCTGACTGAAGTAGCCCAATCGGCTGGTTCGTCATAGTTTAAGTTATCTTCTAGAGTAACTGCTTGACGCAAATGAGTGATCGCTTGAGGATAATCTCCTTGATTAGCTGCTATTTCGCCAGTTAATACCTCTGTGGCCACTTTTAAAATGTTTTGGGTAGCATTAATATCCCAAATAGTAATTTCTTCTAATTCTGGATCGTTAGCCAGTAGAGTTAACTGTTGGAGTTCTGCTTCAGCTTCAGAGAATTTGTCTAGATTAGCGTAAGCTAGACCTCTGGCGTAATGCCATAGTCCAGTGGGATATTTAAGATCTGCTGCTGGTTGGGCTGCTTGCAGAATTTCCTCCCACTCACCAAATCGAGTCATGGTAAAAAAAGGAATCGAGTAGAAATGTTGTAAGGTTTCCAACCCTGGTTGACGCATCATTTCGGGATCGATGCTAGCGGCGAGTTTTTTGCCAGCTTCGTCAGCTATTTGTTTGTTACCTTCTAAAGTTGCAGCAAACCAGAGGAAATGACGATTGTGGGGCATATAAGCCAAGGGATAAATTCCTTGAGCATGGCATTGAGTGACATAATCATCATCTGCTGCGATCGCATTTTGATTGGCAACGGCAGCATCGTGATACCGTCCGACACGAATATAAATATGCGATGGCATATGAACCAAATGCCCTGCACCTGGAACTAAACTACCCAAGCGATCTGCCGCAGCTTCAGCATCTTGTGGTCGGACTGCTTCTACCGCATGGATATAAAGATGAATTGCCCCCGGATGATTAGGATTTCTTTGCAATACTGATTCTAAAGTATCGATGACTATTTGAGTTGCGGGCTTGGGTTCTTGTTCTTCTGTCCAATAGTCCCAAGGCATGGTATCCATTAAGGATTCGGCATAGATAGTTGCAGCATCTAAGTCCTCTGGATATGATTGACTAACTTGTGCCATCGCTTCCGCGTAGGTCAGATCTAGCTCACTACGATCTTCCAAAGGTCGATCTGTATAACGGGTTGCCATAGCATTGATATAGGCTTGTTCTGCTGCGCTACTATTTTTGGCGAGTTTTACCGCTTGTTGGATTGCAGCATAAGCTTCGGGTACCGCATCATCTTCCATCTGGGCATTGATATTAGGACCCAAGACATAGGCTAATCCCCAATTGCACATGGCACAATCAGGATCGATTTGAATAGCTTCACGAAAAGAACGGGCTGCTTCAGCATGATTAAAACCATAAGCTAACACTAAACCTTGGTCAAAATAACGCTGTGCCTCGGTAGATGTTGTGGTGATGGGATGCTTATGCGTTCCCATGCCCGTAAATAATGGTGCGGTAGCTGTCGCCATATTATTCGACATCGAACCAAATAAACCTAAGGTAACAGTTACTAATAAACTAATAATAAAAATCTGTAAACGTTTCATATATTTTCTCCTCCTCATTTTTAGAAGTAATAAGTAATAAGTAGTAAGTAATATTTATCTCCCCCCTTTTTATAATGCTAACTACTTTTTTCTTGACAGAATCTTGCTCTTGAAAATTCTTAATTTTTGACGAATTGATATTAGTTTGCGATCGAGAAGAACTCGGGATTATTTCTCGCCTCAGCTAAAAAACTTAAATTGTAATACCAATTTAAAATAGAAATACAACAAATAATTCTGTAGGGGCGAACGGCCGTTCGCCCCTAGCACTACGGTATGATTATTTAATCTTTCTTTCCTGCAGGCTGGCACTTCTTGATCGCGCAATATACGGGTTGTACAGATCGGGTATCGATAAATCAGATAATGGCTAAACTGAAAAGGAGAATGGCAGTACTAGAAGCGAAGGAAAAGTTGGAGATTAAGTAGAGAAACTATGACGCGCATCTTCATCAGTCACAGTTATTTAGATGAGGCGATCGCCTATAAGTTGGTAAACTTCCTACTCGCTGCTCTGAGGCTAGAAGAAGAAGAAATTTTTTGCTCCTCAAATCCAGATCAAGGATTAAACTTTCGTTTCATCGGCGTAACCGATCAACTCAAAAAAGAACTAAAAAACTCAGAAGCTCTGATCGTATTGATAACTGCTGATAGCCTTCACTCAGCATGGATACCATTTGAAGCTGGCGCATTCTGGCCAACAGATAAACCAATAATTCCTATTTTGGGGCCGGGCTTAACCCTCGATGATTTACAAGGGCCTTTAAAAAGTCTGCTGAGTATTTCAATAGACGCTAAAGATTGGAAATATAAAGTAAATAATGCCATTAACCAATTAGTTAACAGACTCAAGATCGAGCAAAAAGTAAGCAAAAGACGAGATGATACCTTACGAGAATTTTCTGAGGCTCTGAGAGCTTGGCAGTCTCAACGAACTGCCCCAGATGTATCTCAGCAAGAACGGATTGAAGAGTTAACCCAGAAAATTGAAGATCAGGAGCGAAATTATCAATATCAAAAACAGAAATTAGAACAAAATATTCATCAAATCAGGGAGCTAGAGCAACAGTTAGAACAAGCGCGATCGCAAGTAGAACAACTTCAATTATCAGAGCGAGCGCATAATCAACAACTTGAGGAGCAAGAGCGATCGCATAACCAACAACTCGAAGAATCCGAGACAATACTGTTCGTTTAAGCAGAAAATATGAGTAAATGGAAGATTGTTTGAACTAATCTGAATGCAACTTCCAAAATTGACTCTAATTCCTCCGAAAATACAATCAGGAGACTTATTTCCAGCACTCGAATTGGTGATGGACTCAAAAGCTTTCTCTCAAGCGATCGCTGAAACCAAGAGCCAAGAAAAACGCAAGCGTGTACTTCCGACTTACGTTATCGTAGCTTTAGTGATTGCCATGAATCTGTGGTCTGCTGATTCCATCATCGATGTGTTCAAGAATTTGGTAGCAGGGCTAGCAGCTCAATGGATACCAAAAGGTTGCCGTTGGAGAACACCGACTGGCTCTTCTATTAGTGGGGCGCGTCAACGAGTTGGCTCCAGAGTAATGACTCGGCTTTTTGAAAAGATGGCAAGACCGCTAGCGACTCTTCAGACCCCAGGAGCATTTCTGAATGGGTTACGGTGGATGGCAATTGACGGGACGCTGTTCGATATTCCTGATACTGAGCCTAATGCCAGGGTTTTTGGTTATCCAGGCACGAGAAAAGGCACTCATGCTGCTTTCCCCAAAGCCAGATTGGTGTTGTTAGTCGAGTTGGGAACTCACCTCATTATTGATGCTCTGATTAGCCCTTATAAAATTGGAGAAAGAGTTAGAGCGAGAAAGCTACTCAGGTCAGTAGGAGAAGGTATGTTGTTAACTTGGGACAGGGGACTTCATTCTTTTAAAATGGTGAAAGCTGCTCTTGAGCAAAAATGTCATATTTTGGGACGAATTCCTGCCAATGTTAAGTTTGAAGTCGTCCAAGAGTTAGCTGACGGTTCCTATCTGTCTTGGATTGCTCCTGATCACGCAGTGCCTCGCTTCGCGAGATCGCAAATCAAAGAAAAAAGGCGCGACCAGAATCCCCGTCCGAGTCATTGAGTATGTGATTGAGGAGAACGGCACCGAACAAGTCTATCGTTTGATTACGGATTTGGTCGATATTGCTCTGTTTCCCGCTTTGTTGTTAGCCAGAGAATATCATATGCGCTGGGAAATTGAAAATACCCTGGATGAGTTGAAAACTCATCTTAATGGTCGCAAAACTCCCATTCGCTCTAAAACACCCCGCTTGGTTGTACAAGAAATTTATGGTTGGTTATTGGCACATTGGGCGGTGCGCTGTTTAATGTTTAAAGCCTCCACAAATGCTGGAATTTCTCCTTTGCGCTTAGGATTTACTAGCAGTTTACGTGTCCTGCGTCGCGCTATTCCTCTGTTTCAACAGGTCACAACTCCGACCCTTCCTCTGTTTGTCAGTTGGTTAATGTCAGAGATTTTAGAACAAGAGATTCCACCTAGACAAGGCAGAACTAATCCCCGAGTGGTTAAAAAGCCTCGTTCCAAATTCAAGAGCAAGAAACGAGCCCATAGAAGTCATACAACTCAACTGCAACCACTCACCTTTGCCCTACCTCCAACAGCTGCTTAGTCGTTAAACGAACAGTATTGAGATTTAACTGTTTTATCCCCAGAATTCGTGACTAAACTTAATCAAGCTGCGATCGCTGTAGATGCAGAAGCAATCGAAAACTTAATTGTTCAGATTCCCAATGCTCATCAATATATTGCTCAGGCTATCTCGGAAATGCTTGCTAAATATGACTTTGATGCCATTATTGAGCTAACAGAATTATTTTAAAAATAAAATTACTGTTTGTAACAAACCGATGGTAAAACCTAATATTCCCCCTAGATTAACGATCGCTTGTAATTCATTTTTCACAATACCTTGAATTGACAATTCGAGCTCTTCAGGAGTCGTCGCCGTAACTCGATTAATAATCACCTGATCGATCGCTAAAATAGGAATTACTTGGGCAACTAAATTTTCTAAATCTTTTTCTAAATAACGTTCCAGAATTAAAGCCAATTCTTGACTCACAACTTCTAAAGAACTATTGACAACCGTAGAAGATCGCAGCCGTTTCAGCGCGATCGCTGCTATATTCTCCCAATCAACATAATCTCCCAAATTTTGTAAGAATTCTGCTCCTCTATTTTGGGCATAATTTCTCACCGCATCTTTGGTAGTTTTCCTTAATTGTCTAACAGTTGCTACTGGCAAATTATGCAAAGAAAGACTGGTTAACCAATCACGAATGCGGTTTCTAATTTCTAAAGAAAAAATCAATTCTTTCAGTCTGGCATTGGTAATTGCTGGTTCTTCAACACAAAATTCTCTTAATCGCATTAAACTATTCCGTAGCCCAAATAAATTCGCCACTACCCAATAAGTTCCGCTAGTTTTTTCCCGAAAACCTTCATCAATAACTTGAATATTGCGCTCGGTCAAAAAATCAACCATAGCTTGACGAATTACATCTGGAGGAATCACTAAATCCAAAATCCAATCAGAAAATTGTCTAGCTTGGGACTCAGTTAATTGAAAATCCAATAAAATTTGGTCAAAAATTTGATTTATTTGAGTATCTAAAAAATCTTCTTTTCTGGCCAAAACTCTAAGCAAACGGGGTAACGATTGACCAAATAAGTCTTTTAAAATATCAGCTAAAATTTTGACCGTCTTTTGTTCCTTATCTTCCTGAACTTGTTCTAAAGATAATTGTAATAACCATAAAATAGCTGACTGCACTCGCTCCGTATGCAACAGTATTTGGGCTAATTTATGTAATTCTTCTGGAGTCAGCAAAGACCCCATAATAGTATCAGAAACTTTTTTCGCCAACCGTTCTTGATTGGTAGGGATTAAGCCAGGAGTAAAAGGTAGTTGCTTATCAAAAATATAAACTGCTTTATAAGGTCGAAAAAGCATCTTAATGGCTAAATCATTAGTGAAATAACCAATAACTCCACCAGCCACAGGGGGAACTAAAAATAACCAGAAATTTACCAATTCCAAAAAGTAACTACAACTACTATTAGGGCTTAACTATAATGAAGCATCAGATCTGCTATCAAGTCAATTCTCTTTCTTTAGAGCAAAGAAATTTTTAATTATTGACCGCCGACTTATTTTCTCAGAACCAATACTCCCATCATACCGCCTGCAAGAGGATAGTAAGTCGCGAAAGTAAAACCTGCATTATCAGCTAGTCTTAATTGTTCCTGATAATTAGGAAACTTGGCTAAACTAGGGGTGAGATAAGCGTATTCTTCGCTCATGTCAAATCTCTGAGCTGTCGGCACTACAATATAGTCCAAATACCATTGTTGAAAACTACGCATAAAATTTTCTCTCGGACGATGAAAATCCAAAATAGCAGCTTTGGCGCCAGACTTAAGCACTCGGTATAACTCTTGTAGGCATAGAGGAATGTTGCTGACATTGCGTAAACCATAGCCCATGGTAGCACAATCGAAATATTGATCGGCAAAAGGTAAATTCAGGGCATCCCCCTCTAGCCATGCCAAAGGAAGCTCCGAAAATTTATCTTGTTGTTTTTGTTTAGCAATCGCCAATTGCTGACAAGCAAAGTCTAAACCAATAACTTTGCCAGTTATCCCAACTTTGTTAGCCAACATAAAGGCGAGATCTCCGCTGCCGCAGCAAAGATCTAAAGCCGTATCTCCAGATTTAGGTTCACTCCATTTTACCGCCATCATTTTCCAGATACGATGTTGTCCAAAACTTAACCAATCATTAAGATCATCATATACAGGAGCAATCCGCTCAAAAATATTTTTAACTTCTGACGATGTAGGGTAAGTTTTTTGCTCCATTAATCCTCGGTTGTTGAATTGCTAATGTAGCCTTCAATATTAATTATTGAGCGATCTACACTAGCTTAATTTTTGAAGTTTCCGTGATTTTACGCAAGTTTTTGTTCCTAGTTTTTGTTCCTACTAGTCTGTCAACTTGGAAATGACGGGTTGAGATCGGACTAGGGGACATCATACTCGAATTGGCTTATCTGTTCCTAATTGCAGTTTTTCTTAAGTTCAAAATCGCTGATGGCTAAAAAATATTGGTACGCTTTACTAATTTGCTTGACTATATTAACAGTAATTTTTCCCAGGATTTTAAATTCTCAAAAACCCGTCTGTAGTTATCACCCCGAAGTTTATCAAGGTTTAGAACTAGCTCTATTATCTGAAGAATTAACTAATACAGGATTAATTGGGAGAATTCATGGTGCTTCAAGCCAATCTCAAATGTTTGTGATGTCTGTGCGGGAGCCCAATAATTTTTTTAGTCATCGCGAATTCTCTTTATTGCCTAAAGATCGTGAAACCCTAGATACTTTAAACCAAGTTAATCGTCACGATCTCGTATGTATCCAAGGTGATTTCCTATCCAATCCTAGCCCACAACAACATATTGCAGTAAATTCGCTCCAAATTTTAAAATCCTGGTCTCAGCCAGAAGGTTTTACACCTTATCAAAGGCAACTGACTACTGAATTACCTCAGCAAGGTAACTTGATCGGCAAAGTTCATGCGATCGCAGAAAACGGTAAAATTTTGGTGGTAGAATATCAAGATCGTGTCATTCCCATCTATGTGACAGCAACGGAATATACCCAGGGTTTGTATCGAGGAGATATTATTAAACTTTCCTATCAAATTCAAGGACAACCCCAAAAGCCAACCCACCTCCAGCTAGACACAACAGTAGAAGAGCCTCTAGAAGTAATAGATGCGATCGCATTATGGCATAATCAAGAACAAACTCTAACTGGCAATCTAGTTAAGTTTCCCCAAAGTCCCCAACTCAAATTTGATGTCTACGCGATGGCAGTAGATACTAAAGGAATTAAACGTTACTTTACGCTGATTAACTTTGAAAATAGGGATGAGTTTCAGAAAATTCGCGACAAACTAGCAAATATTTGGGATGCTAACACCGCAACTGCCATAACTGGGAGAAATATGCTCATTAATCCTGAAGTTACGATTCAAGCTAATGGTTTAATTAATATTGTATCTTCAGAACAAGCCAACCCACAGATATTAATAGATAGCGCAGAGCAAGTAGCGAAATTATAAGGAGATCGAGAAGATCAACTCATCGGGGAAGATTGTTTATATTTCAGCCTGAAATCAAGATAAGAGGAACAAAGAAAACGGGGGAGAAAAATTAATGATACTCATTACTTATTATTTAATCATTCAGAATTGATCGTTGACAAAAGTATGTCCCGTAGCCAACCAAAAAATTGATCTAGCACCATCTCTGAGAGATTTTTCTATCGGTTCAGGTGGCAAAGAAGAAGGAACAGCTAAGGGCTTGAGAACAATCCCCCGACTACCGAAAACTATTTCCCCGATGATACGAGCGCGAGTCATATGATTTTTAGAAGTGACGAGATAAACACTATTTATGCCCTGAGCTTTTAGCTCATCTACAAGGGTAGTAAAATTGGTAACAGTATCACTAGCACGATAATCCAAGTGTAAGCGCTCGCTCTTGATCCCTCTGGTAGCAAAAATTCTTTGAACATAGTTTTGGGGACTACCACCAGATACCCAAATATCTAAATGGGGATGTCTTTTCCCCAACTCCGCAGCAAACTTTTCTCTTTCTTCATGTCCACCTAAAACTAGCACCGCATCTGGTTGTACGATATAGCTTTGTAATTGTTTATAACCCAAACTACAGGAAATTATTACTAAGAACATTAGTAGCGATTTGAGTTTATAGTTCATGGTTAATGATGTAACGCTGTGAATTTTAAATTTACGAAAAAACACGGATAATAGTTTGGTTTTCAGTTAAAAATATTCAATCAGCATTCTAATTTTTTTGGCTAAAATTGTAATCTCATATTGCCCAAAAATTATAAAAATATAGTTAACAGTTCATTTTTTTTTACAACCAATGCCGAAAATATTTCATGGGAATGACTTGATTATTGAAATTTAGGGCTGGGCAAACATATTAGTATTACCAAAATGTAACTACCGTGTAGTTTTGCAATAGTAAAAGCTAGTCTAAACTCTAGCTTGGTAGTGATAATTTTTTAGAGTAAATAAGAAATAATTAGACAAAAGTTACTGTCCAGCTTTTAAAACTCCAAGATCTTCATTTTAAACTCTAAATTATGTGTTTAATTGATGAAATTAAATTTTTGATTAGGATAAATTTAGTAAACTTGACACAAAATCCCTAAAAGAAAGATAATCATAGTTTGTGTAAACTGTAATTTTAATAAACCCTTGGCTAACGTTATCGTTATCGGAGCCCAGTGGGGTGACGAAGGAAAAGGAAAAATAACCGATTTACTAAGTCGCTCGGCAGATGTAGTAGTACGCTCTCAGGGAGGAGTGAACGCAGGACATACGGTTGTCGTTTCTGGACAAACCTTTAAACTGCATTTAATTCCTTCGGGTATTTTGTACCCAGATACAGAGTGTATAATCGGTTCGGGGACAGTCATCGACCCAGAAGTTCTGATTGAAGAGATGGAGCAACTCAAGGCTCTCGGGGTTACCACCGATAACCTTCATATCTCTCAAACCGCTCATGTAACCATGCCCTATCATCGCTCGATTGATCGTGCATCGGAAGAAAGGCGCGGAGATTATAAGATCGGCACCACAGGAAGAGGCATTGGTCCTACCTATGCTGATAAATCAGAAAGAACGGGAATTCGAGTTCTCGATTTGATGGATTCGAAACGTCTCCACGAAAAACTTACCTGGACAATCAATTATAAAAATGTAATCTTAGAAAAACTATATAATTTACCTCCTTTGCGTGAGAAGGAAGTAATAGCAGAATATCTGAAATACGCAGATTATTTACGTCCTTATGTAGTAGATAGCTCTCTCAAAATTTATCAAGCAGTACAAAAGAAAAAAAATATTCTGTTTGAAGGTGCCCAGGGGACATTATTGGATTTAGATCACGGGACGTATCCTTATGTAACCTCTTCTAATCCGATCGCTGGTGGTGCTTGTGTCGGTTCAGGAATTGGTCCGACGATTATAGATCGTGTGATTGGAGTAGCTAAAGCCTACACGACTCGTGTAGGAGAAGGGCCATTTCCGACGGAATTAGCAGGGGAAGTTGGCAAGTTACTATGCGATCGCGGAGCTGAATTTGGCACCACTACAGGTCGTCGTCGGCGTTGTGGATGGTTTGATGCCGTGATTGGTCGTTATGCAGTACGGATTAATGGATTAGATTGTTTGGCAATTACCAAACTAGATGTTCTAGATGAACTCCCAGAAATAAAAGTCTGTACTGCCTATAAAATTGACGGCGAAACTTGCTATCATTTCCCAAGTAATGCTAGTGATTTTGCTGACTGTCAACCTGTTTACGAAACCTTACCAGGATGGCAAGCAGACACTAGCAATTGTAAGACCCTAGAAGATTTACCGCCCCAGGCTTTAAATTATCTCAAGTTTCTTGCCGAGTTGATGGAAGTTCCCATCGCTATTGTTTCTCTAGGCCCTGGTCGAGATCAAACAATTATCGTTGAAGATCCGATTCATGGGCCCAAAAGAGCCTTGCTCGACGCAGATGGCGCACCTGTTAGCGTAACTTAATTTTTTAATTATTGAATCCTTAAACCACTGAGTAACAAAAACTATGTCTCTTACTGTTGAATGTAAAACAAGAACTGAAGGTAGTAAACCGAGAGCTTTACGTCGTGAAGGCTTGATTCCTGCTGCTTTATATGGACATTCAGGAGCAGAATCTGTATCTTTGACTATGAATGCCAAGGATGCGCAAATATTACTTAAAAAAGCAGCTATCAACAACACATTAGTTGATCTTAATATTCCCGATCTTCCTTGGAATGGGAAAGCTATTATTCGAGAAGTTCAAGCTCATCCTTGGAAAAAAACTCTTTACCATCTGAGTTTTTTCTCGGTTGCTGGCGATAAGAAATTAAACTTAGTTGTACCTATTAAGCTTAAAGGAGAAGCTAAAGGAATTAAGCAAGGTGGAGTTATCGAACAGATTTTTACTGAATTACAGATTAGCTGTTCGGCAGATAACATTCCTGAAGATATTGAAATCGATATTAGCAACTTCGGTATCGGCGCCAATCTTGCCATAGGTGATGTGGTGCTTCCTGAAGGAGTTACTGTTCTCGATGATCCAGAGCAAACCCTATTTTCGATTGTGGCTCCGGCAAAAATTTCTGAGGCGGCTGCGACAGAAGAAGTTACAGAAGAATAACAATAAAGTGATTTCTGGTCAGACGAGATCCAGTTGTCTGTTTCACTGCATCGGTATAAGAGGCTCAATACCTGGTACAAATAGGTTAAGAGATTACCTAAGTTCAAATTTAAATTAGCATTAAGCTAAAGGGGGTGTATAGATTACACCCCCTTAACTATAATTAGAAAAGCTAAGAGCTAACAGCCAGGAGCTAAATTAACACAACTAATTCACATCAAGCCTATCTTAGTATTAAGATATCTAAATCCTGAATTTTTATAAAATCATATTAAGTGCTACCTCGCAGAATCCAAAAAATTGATTTACAAAAACAATATCCCTGTCCTTCTTGTCGGAAAGGCTCTCTAAATCTTATTTTATTGACAGAAGCTCTAGGTTGCGATCGCTGTCAAAGAATTTTTGTGGTCAAAGATAACTATCAAATAATTGAGCAATTATCTTCTTTTGAGCAAAAAAAGGCCTGGTATTGGAATGGGTCCAGTTGGTCTAACCTTTATACAGGATTAACGCCAAATACGCTATCTGCTTTATTGATTACAATGGTGCTGTTTCCCATGCTGGTGGCGATATTTTTGTCACTATTGTTGCAGCGAATTCCTCTGACAAGTATGATGCTAGGCGTAATAATCTGCTTTATGCTAGTCATATTTGTGGGATTAATGCTTTGGTTAGCTTATCGACATAGAACATAAAAAAATGGATAGTTCTTCAAACAGGATACTAACTGTTCTCAAGCAGGCAAGCGAGGCTGCTCAAAAGTTAGCCATCTCTTCTGGATCAACCCGGAGAAAAGCGCTAATAATCTTAGCGCAGATGTTAGAAGCTAGTTTTGATCAAATATTAGAAGCCAATACTCTAGATCTCGAAATTAGTCGTGAAATGGCAGTTTCGGAATTGACAGTTGAATGGCTGAAATTGACACCTGAAAGATTAGAAGCAACGGTTGAGATTTTAAAACAATTAACCCAGTCGGCAGATCCGACCAGAAAACTGATCAAAGCAACTTATCAATTAGAACCCTGCCAAACCTATAGTCAATTAAGACCTTTGGGCACAATCGCCCTAGTTTACGAAGCTTTCCCCGAATTGGCTTTGATAACTGCAGGAATGTGTATTACTACGGGAAATAGTCTGATCTTGAGGGGGAGTAGCACTGCTAGTAATTCCAACCAGGCGATCACTAGTATGATCCGTAATGCTTTAGCTAGGACTAAATTGCCTACTAACTGTATTAAGAGCCTTTCTCCTGATGGCGAGTCTTCGATTCAAGAATTACTAACCCAAGATCGTTATTTAGATTTAATTATTCCCTATGGTCGTCCTAGCTTAGTTCGACAAGTAACAGAGCAAGCTACCGCGCCAGTCTTGCCTACTGCGATTGGTAATTGTTATTTATATTGGTCTGCAACAGGAGATTTAGACTTAATCCGCCACATGATTATTGATAGTCATCAAGGTGAACCAGATGCGGTAAACGCGATCGAAAAAGTTTTAGTAAACATTAATATTAAAAGTTCGTCTTTGACTTCTCTTTTCAACAGTCTTCAGGAACAGAATTTTCAACTACGAGGAGAGGAGCAAATGGTCGCAGAATTTCCCGAATACTTAAAACCCATGAAGTCTAACGAATGGCGACAATCTTACATGAAGCGAATAGTTACGTTTAAACAAGTAACTAGTTTGCCTAATGCGATCAATTGGATTAACTATTACAGTAGCGGTCACGCAGATTGTTTGGCAACAGAATCTTATGAGGAAAGTCGTCAGTTTGCCCAAAATATTAATAGCGCTTTAGTTTACATTAATACTTCTCCTGGTTTTCACCGTAATCCTCGTTGCGGTGAAGGAGTTTTTTTAGGAATGTCTAATCAAAAAGGATATCGTCAAGGGTTAATTGGTCTAGAGACTTTCACCACAGTTAAACAAATTGTTCAAGGTTGATTCTTGGGGCAAAATTAATGATCCAAGATAAATTAGGTGTTGGGTGTCAAGAAAAGAAAAAATCTGTCAACAATTTTGCTTAGGTATTTAGCCGAGAAGTGTCTTCTGTAATCAAACTCTTGCTGCTTTTGTGCGATTGCGAGAAGCAAAGTTAGAAATGAGAAGTATCTAAAATAGCCCGCAATAGTAAAACTAAATTAGTTTTATGAGCTTTTAATAAATCTAATGCAGGTTTTAATTCTCCTAATAACCCATAGGGTTTTTATCAAGTGACCTCTCCCGACGCTGATGCTGCGCATACAGCGCGGGCTTCCATACTTCACAATATGGACTTCCTGGTTATTTCCTATCTCTAGGTTTTTC
>JASJDR010000199.1 GCA_030065615.1 Xenococcus sp. MO_188.B8
TTTATGCCACCGGCACAGAAGCCGATAATATTCGTGCTAACTTTCCTGACTTTATTGAGGAAGGCATTGCCTTTGAAGCCAAAATCTAGTCGGTAAAAGTCTTATCCTCATAGACTTCAGATTTTCAGTGCGACCGAGCACTGGGTCGCACCGCTTTCTCGATCAACGCGATTTATTCTTTAATGATCTGGGTCGAGGAATTGTCCTTAATATTAGTTTTGATGAGGTAGGAAATATTAGTGAGCTCGAGGAGTTTGTCAACGATACTGATAAAGTCGTGCAAATTGTTCAAGGACCTGATGACAATCTTTACTTTGTCAAATTGTTTAATGGAGTTGTCGGTCGTTGCGAGTTTGAAATTCCAGTTAATGAGCTAGTATGATTGCTACCAGTTTTATAATTTTGAAGAAAAGTTGATCGCTTTTCCGATATTGCTTCAGTATGATTTACAAATAGCACTAGGAGAATAATCTTTAAGCGATCGCGAATTAAGGAATAGCTATGAAACTATCACCTCAAGAGAAAGATAAATTAACGATTTTTACTGTGGGTTTACTCGCGGAAAGACGCAAAGCAAAAGGACTAAAATTAAACTATCCTGAAGCAGTGGCTTATATTTCAGCAGAGATCTTAGAAGGTGCCAGGGAAGGCAAAAGCGTTGCTGAACTAATGAGCTATGGTACAACTCTCTTGAGTCGTGATGAAGTATTGGAAGGCGTGTCCGAAATGATCGCTGAAGTACAAGTAGAAGCTACTTTTCCAGATGGTACAAAATTAGTTACTGTTCACAACCCTATTCAGTAGAATTCTTGTCGAATTCCGATAAACCTTGGTTGAGCTAAAGGGAAAGGTTAAAGGAAAACAAAATCTAGCGTTGCTGATTTGAGATGTGAAATAAGTCATAATACGGTTCGTAGTTATTAGATAATAGCTAAAAGCTATTAGCTTTTTCAATCTGTATAAACAAGTAAAAAAATTGCCAATCATACCCTGATTCAGCAACGCCCAAAATCTATACCTTATGAGTTAATGAACGCTATGTATAAACCGCGTCTACTTTGAAAACTGGAAGAGGTATATTTTTTTTGTATAATACTACTTGCGTATATTCACTGATGCGCATTTACTTATTCATATCCTCTTACGTATATTAACTTACGACAAAGGACTAAACTATGGAAGGGCTAATTTCTCTTGAACTAGACTCAACTCAAATAGTAGCCAATGAAGACAGCGGAGCGGTTGAGGTCACCATTATAAGAAGTCAGGGGAGTGATGGGACTGTTACCGTAGACTATCGTAGTGTTAACAACTCTGCAGTAGCAGGTTCAGACTATACAGCAGTTGCAGGCACAGCTACTTTCAATGATGGGGAAACCAGACAAACCATCAGCATCCCCATTATCGAAGATGATCTAGTAGAAGGGTCAGAAACCTTTAGCTTTACTATCGATAACGCTACCGGTGGAGCCAGTTTACTGGCTCCGAGAACGGCATTTATAACGATCGAAGATAATGACTTGATTCCTGGAGCAGAGGTTTTTAATGGCAACCGGTATCTATTCACTTCCCCAGGCTTAACCTGGCAAGAAGCCCAAGCCGAAGCAACAAGTTTGGGTGGCGATCTGGTGACTATCAACGATGAGGCAGAAGAAAAGTGGCTGAGGGAAAACTTTAGTGAAACTGAACAACTCTGGATAGGATTAAACGATGCCGAAACTGAAGGTCAATTTCAATGGTCTAGCGGTCAACCAGTGACCTATACTAACTGGGCTCCAGGAGAACCTAATGATTTTGATGGCATTCAAGACTTTGCCATCATGAACTTGGGTAGTGCAGGAGAATGGGATGATCAATCAGGAGAGTCACTCTTTAGAGGAATTATCGAAATTGGAGACAGTAATCCCACATCTTCTGGAGGAGGCAGTCGCTTTGGTGAAGAGCCGATTCGGCAAACTGTAATTACTGGTTTAGATTTACCGACGGCAATAGATTGGACTCCTGATGGGGCAACTATATTCATTGCGGAAAAAGGTGGGGTAATTAAAGCTTTTACCAATGGTCAATTGCTAGGCAATCCAGTGCTCGATATTTCGTCCCAAGTTAATGAATTTCAGGATCGAGGTTTGTCAGATATAGCAGTTCATCCTGATTTTTTTAATGGTAGCCCCTATCTTTATGCTGCCTATACCTACGATCCCCCTGAAGTTTTGGAAAATACTGGTTTAGCTGGTCCGGATGGCTCAGGAAACCGAGCTGGAAGATTAGGCAGATTTACTGTTGATTTAGAGACTTTAACAGTTGTTCCTGGTAGTGAAGAAGTAATTGTGGGTCGCAATAGTACTTGGGATAATTTCAATGGTTTTGTTGATAGTACAATTGATTTTAATGAACCTCCAGCTCTCGGGATAGTTAACAAAATACCTGATTTTTTAGCTGGCGATAGCGTATCTCATTCCACTGGGACAGTAGAATTTGGACCTGATGGAGCCTTATATTTCAGTAATGGAGATGGTACTTCTTTTAATCAGGTCGATCCTCGTACGGTGCGGGTTCAAGATCTCGATACCCTTTCCGGAAAAATCTTGCGTATCGATCCCATAACAGGAGCTGGTTTAGCAGATAATCCCTTTTATGATGGAGATCCTAATAGTAATCGCTCGAAAGTTTATCAATATGGTTTGCGCAATCCTTTTCGCTTTAATGTAGATCCTGAAACAGGAACTGTTTATATTGGTGATGTGGGTTGGTTTACTTGGGAAGAAGTTAATGTTGGCGCTCCTGGAGCCAACTTTGGTTGGCCCTATTATGAAGGTGGAGATGGAACCAATCTTCGCACGCCAGCATATCAAGATCTACCAGAAGCTCAAGCATTTTACGGTAGTGCACAAGACAATGTGACTCCCGCTATTCTGGCGTTGAATCATAATGCAGATAATGTTAACTCGATTATCATGGGGGATATCTACAGAGGAAATGCTTTCCCGACCGAATATCAAGGGGATTTATTCTTTAATGATCTCGCGCAAGGAATTGTCCGTAATATTAGCTTTGATGATTTAGGAAATATTACTGATGTCGATGAGTTTGTTACCGATACAGAGTTTGTGGTGCAAATGGTTCAAGGACCTGATGACAATCTTTACTTTGTCGAATTGTTTAATGGAGTTGTCGGTCGTTGGGAGTTTGAAAAAGGCCCGATTGAGCTCAACACTCCGATTACTCGCTTCCAAAATAGCGATCGTCCTGGGACATATTTATTTGCCGGCTCACAAGAAAGCCAAAGTATCCGTAATAATTTTCCCAACTTTATCGAAGAAGGGCCAGCATTTAAAGTCGCCACTGAACCAGAAGATGATTTAATTGGCTTGAATCGCTTTCAAAATAGTAATTTACCTGGTACTTATCTTTACGCAGGAGAAGAAGAGAGCCAAAATATTCGTCAGAATTTCCCCAACTTTATCGAAGAAGGAATTGCCTTCTACGTTCATGGCGCAGGTGCAGGCAAAGAAACTCCCTTCTTCCGTTTCCAAAATTCTCTGGTACCTGGGACTTACCTTTATGCCACCGGCACAGAAGCCGATAATATTCGTGCTAACTTTCCTGACTTTATTGAGGAAGGCATTGCCTTTGAAGCCAAAATCTAGTCGGTAAAAGTCTTATCCTCATAGACTTCAGAAAGCGGTGCGACCGAGCACCGCTTTCTCGATCTATACGGCAGTTTCGGGAACAGCCATTTTTACTTTTAATGATGGGGCTTTATATCTGAGTAATGGAAATGGTACTTCTTTTAATGTTGCCAATCCTCGTACGGTACGAGTTCAAGATATTGATACCCTTTCCGGAAAAATATTGCGCATCGATCCCACAACAGGAGAGCCTAAATTGTTCAAGAACCCGATGACAATCTTTACTTTGTCAAATTGTTTAATGGAGTTGTCGGTCGTTGCGAGTTTGAAATTCCAATTAATGAGCTAGGATGATTGCTACCAGTTCTATAATATTGAAGAAAATAGCGTGAAGAAAAGTTGATCGCTTTTCCCTTATTGCTTCAGTATGCTTGACAAATATTATGGGGAAAATAATCCTTGAACTAATAGTCAATCAATAATAAACAATCAGTAATTAATATGATTCCAGGTGAAATAATTCCTTGCAGTGGTGAAATAAAGCTTAATTCCGGAAGAGAAACAATTACGGTCACGGTTTCTAATACAGGTGATCGACCTGTTCAGATTGGTTCTCATTTTCATTTCTATGAAGTAAATACTGCGCTATTATTTGAGCGCGAATCAACTAAAGGAATGCGCCTTAATATTCCCGCCGGTACAGCAGTCCGTTTTGAACCAGGAGATGAGAAACAAGTTGAGTTAGTAGCTTTTGCAGGAAGTAGAGAAGTTTATGGTTTTAACAATTCAGTTGATGGTAGTTTATAGCAATTCTTGGTTCAATCAGGTACTAGACACTGGCAAAAATTCACCACGAAAATAAAATAGCACAAAAAGAAAAATTTTAATTTTATCAATATCTTCGCCAAAAAAAAACCAGAGAAAGTACCCCTAGTCAAGAGGTATTGAGCAGGGGGGAAGGATTTTAGTAGGTTTTGAATGTTATTCAGATGAAATACCCGGAACAATAACCGAGTGAATTGCTCCGAGGTTAGCCACCTGATTCAAGATGCGAGAAATTAAAATAGGCTCCGGTTTTTGCGGAAGTAATTTAATGACTTCCTCGACATATTTGAAAGCGCGATAGAATGCCTTGAGGTCGAGGAGACTAAACTGTGGGTGGTGGTCTCCTCGAAAGTCCCGTAAGAGCCGACGGGAGAGATTGACCATAAAGAAAGCCAGATTCACGGCATTGGTGACAGCGGTTTGGGAGATATTCATAAAATCCTCCAAGCCCCAGAATTGTTTGGCGTCACGAAAATCAAATTCAATTTGGAACCTCAAGGAGTACAGGTCTATGAGCTGATTGTAGGTGAGTTCTAAGTCACTGGAAAATAAGATGACATGACCCTGTTGTTGGGTTTTGAGGTGAGTTTTGAGAAGAATTACCACATTAAGGGGTTGAGCAAACTCCTTATGGAGCACTTGTACCTGATAGATCTCTGTACGCCAGTCTTCTTCCGTGGTGCTATGGCAGAGAAATTGTCTCCGCATCTGACGTGGGTTGAGTTGGTCGCCATACTTGCGTCGGGAATTGCTGCCTTGATAGGGCAAGAATAAAGCACTGTCATAACGCAATTTGCTCACCAGATGTAACCCCATCTGACGGGTCATTTGCACGGCAGCGTTGTGTCCAAACTTGCCATCGAGCAGCAAATATTCGAGGGAAATCGTTCCCCTCATTGTACTCAGCAAAGCTGACAGCATACCTCGGATGTGGAACAGTTCACGGGAAAGGTTGACCTGAGTTTTATCCTTGTTCTTGGAGCCTTTGGGACGACCTCGCTTGCCCTTGGGTCGAGCTGAAGACTCTGGGGGCACAGCTTTCGCTTGGACCACAGGTCGAATTACCTGTTCGATGCGCAAGGGATAGGATTGTCTTTGCTCCAGACCTACCAGAGATAGGGCAAAGAAGGCCAATCCTTTAACAGGGCGCTGCGTCAAACTCGAAAAAAACCAATCCACTCCATAGGTCTTGTGACCTGATTTGGTCGTAACCACTTCATCCCCGGCAATAGCATACTTTTCCTGAGGACAAAAGCAATGGGTGCGAAAGAACACCCACATTAGCGTCGGCCAGTTCTGGGGACTGTAGAAAAATCTTTGAATGGTTCGATAGCTTCCTCCTTTTCCCGCCCAACGCGATATCCCCAGCATTGTTACCCGACCAGTCATCGCTAACATTGCTTGGATTATTACACCGAGATGCTTCAGGCTGGTGCTATTGAGGTCAAATGTTAAGCAGCTCAGGAGTGTTAGAATTTCTGGCATGGGCTTTTTCGGAACTTCTTTTAGGCATAAAACTAGTTTCCTACAAAAGCCCTCTTGACTTTACACCAAAATTTGGCTCCTCATTTGGCGAAGGTATTGTTTATAATTTTTACTTAGCATACTTATAATTGGAGAACCATAATTCATTTCATAAATCAACTTGGGCAAAAAATCTACAAAATAAGCTTTTCTTAATCAACGATTACTATATTGAAAAACTAAATTATCTAGGCAGCTGTTTTGATTCTTGCTTTTGGACAAATGTTCATTAGCCTTAAAGACTTACCCTGTAAGTCTTGTGCTAATTGAAAGAACAACTGCTGAAAGCCGTATCTTACAAATATCTTACAAAGTTTTGTCAGTCAATCAGACCCATTATCTTAGCTTAAATGAGGTTTTTCGGACTTATGCAAGAAGTTTATGGAAGGACATTAACTGTATAGTTCAATTTAAAATCTTGAAAGTTAGCTCCATTATTCGCTGTTCCAGCAAGTTCTAACTCATAAGAGCCCATTTTGGGGAATGTAATAAAAGCACCAGGAATTTCTTGATATTTGCCAACATTGACAGCTTTTAAGATAGGATTCACGATTGGTTGATCTCCCTGACTACGAGGCAAAGTATATACTGACAATTGACAGTTGCATTCAGATAAAGCAACGATCTTACCCCCACGACTAGTTAAAGCAAACCACGCTTGAACTTTCTCTCCCCTCCGAGGATTATCATCGGGTTCAATATGTAAAGTACCTGCTACTTGATTGGATATTTCTACATTATGAGCTAGTGCAGGAATTGTGAATAAAATAGGAACTAGCAAAAGTGAGTTAGCAATTCTACTTGGTATGTTGAGTTCCATGAGTATTTTATGGTTAAGATATCTTAAATTTGAATTTTTGTTGTAAATTTACCCAGCAAACTAGTTTTCTAGCTATGCTACAGTGAGTTTATAATTACACTTAATATCAAGTATATGAAATTTTCCAGAAAGAATTAACGCCTAAATATATCCTTAAAGTTACTTCAATTTTTACAATACAAAAATAATTCGACATTATCAATTAAATTATTAACACAAATTCTTCTTAATTTATTAGTAAGTCTTGTTATAAATCTTAAGAAGAGGAGATAGTTTTCATTAATAGAAAATTGATGTAATAATTTCTATTAACAATATTCATAATAAAGTAGGTATATAGCTTTGGAAATTAATCAAGAACGGCTCATGGAAATCATGAAGATAGCTCGTTCAGTAGCTTGGGGTGCATCTGATATCCTCAGTTCCTATTATCATGGTCACGGAGAAGATAAAGACCTAGACGTCAAAGATAAAAAAGATGGACCTGTTACTGCGGCTGATCTAGCAGCTAACCACTATATTTTAGAGAATCTACAAGCAAAACTAAGGGATGAAGATTTTGGTTATCTCTCTGAAGAAACTTTCGATGTCAAAAAAGCTGAGCCTATTGATAAAACTTGGGTTTGGATTATTGATCCTCTAGATGGGACCAGGGATTTTATTGACCAAACGGGAGAATATGCCTTACATATTGCTTTGGCACATAACGGTCGTCCTGTAATCGGCATTGTAGCAATTCCAGAGGCAGGAAAGCTATACTATGCAGTTAAGGGTCAAGGAACTTTTGTGCAAACTAAAGCCGATAAGAAAGTTGCTCCAGTTCGGGTTTCTCAGCGAAAAAAACTAGAAAACTTATATCTAATTGTAAGTCGCTCTCACCGTGATGAACGTTTTCAAAAGTTAATTGATTACTTACCACTCAAAGGTAAAAAATATATGGGAAGTGTCGGTGGTAAAATATCGACTATCTTGGAACAAGACTCTGATATTTATATTTCTTTGTCTGGAAAATCTGCTGCTAAAGATTGGGATTTTGCGGCACCTGAACTAATATTAACTGAAGCAGGAGGAAAATTTTCTTATGCGGATGGACAACCCGTTTTCTATAATCAAGGAGATGTAAAAAAATGGGGTTGTATCATGGCAACTAATGGAAATTGTCATGAACTATTGTGTGAAAAAGCTACGGGAATTATCAAAGAAATAGATGGGGAATAATCAATTCTGAATCAATAGTTATGAACAGGGGACTTTGTTTAATCCCTTGTTCTGATCTTGAGTTCCTTTGACGAGCGACCCCGCATTTCGTCCCATCAAGCGAGATAATATCCTCGAATGAGCGTGGGCTATGCTGAGGTTTTCTCCATTTTCCCCTCTTCGAGGACAAGCCTCAGCTGATAGAAGCATGCTGGAAGCATGCTGTTAGTGAGAACGAACTCGTCGTGACTAATTTTCTACAACTTCTTTTTGAGATTGAACAACAATTTCCTGTATTTGAGGAATCTCGAAAAACTTTTTAGTATCTTCAATCAAGCGATCACCCCAAAGATTTTCTTGTAAAAACTCAATCTCTGCGTAACGGTTATCAATCTCTAAAGCAGATATCCCCATTTCAATTCCTTCTTTGTTGTCTCCTTGGGAAAATAGCCCAACAGCCAAGGCTAATTTAGGTTCTGCTTGTTCCTCATCAATTTCCAAGGCTTTGAGCCAATTTTTGATCGCCTTATCAACATTTCCCCGTTCATATTCAACTAATCCTACATTATTAATTGCCGGCCAAAAACTTTCCTCTTGAGCGAATGCCTTCTTATAAGATGCGATCGCTTTATCATATTTTGCTAATTTCAAATAGGTATTCCCTAAGTCAAATAGAGCTTCAGGAGCATTCTCTTCAATTTTTAATCCTGCTTCTAGTTTTTGCAATGCGATCTGATAATTTCCTTGTTGAAAATAAGCACTGCCTAAACTAAAAAGAATTCCTTCTTGATCGGGAGCTAGTTTTTCTGCTTCTTCTAAGGCTTCAATCCCTTGATCGAGTTCATCTAGTTGTGCGTAAAGACTACCCAATATAAACCAAGCTTCATAGTTATTAGGAGCAAGTTGTACTGCTAATTTTGCTCGGGGAAGAGCTAATTCATATTGCTGAAACTTGATCAGTTGCACAGCATCTTGTAGAAGTTGTAAACCCTGATTTTGTAACTTTTCAGAATTGATTTGGGGGGTATAGGGCAGAAGCGCCTGACTCCTGACAGGAAATCCTATCGCCGTAATTAAACCAGCGTAAACAAAAGAATACAATAACCAATTAAATCTAGGCACGATATAGTCTCAATACAAATTTACTTTACCTTTCATAGATATCTATCTTAATGGCATTTTTAGGTAATTTAAATATTAGAGATAACAATAAAAATCCCAAAGGCTTACTATATAAGGAATTTCACCTTTTTATAATTAACCTTTTTACAATTAATTGAAGTTAAAATGGAATCATCAAGCTTTCATGATTGTTAATTTTTCTGGACCGTATATGGAACTCTGCTTACTCAGTAAAAAAAAATCCTTATTCCCCTGGATAATCGGCATGATAACTGGGGGTTTAATTATTCTTGGAACAACTACGTATATTGTCCGGCATAACTCTAATTCTCAAATGATCTTAGAAGAACTTACGGTACCAGTGCTTAAGGATAATTTAAATGTCAAGATATCAGCCAGTGGCAAAGTAGAACCGATAAAAAGCGTTAACGTTAGTCCTAAAAATCCTGGGCGTTTGGTTAAGTTAATGGTTGAACAAGGCGACAAAGTACTTGCAGGGCAGACTTTAGCCGTTATGGAAAATTTGGAAATTCGAGCCCAGACTGCCCAAGATCGAGCAAGATTACAACAAGCTCGTGCTAATTTACAGCAGAATAAGGTAACGATTTCTGGAGATATTCGTCAAGCTAAAGCTCGATTAGCCCAAACTCGAGCCCGTCTAGCGCAAGCTAAAGCCAGAATACCTAGAGAGATATCTCAAACTCAAGCTCAATTACAATCGGCAGAGTCTAGACTGAAACTTACTCAAGAGCGTATTAAACGGAATCAGTATTTAGTGGAAAAAGGGGCAATTTCCCAAGATAGTTACGATGAAGCAGTCAATGAGAATCAGAATGCTTTAGCAATTATCTCCGAAATTAAACAACGTCTACAACAGTTAAAAACTACTAGAAATCCAGAAATCAGTCAGTTAGAAGCGGTCGTGTCAGAAACGAGATTTGCTCTAGAACAAAGAGAACTGAGTTACCAGGATGAGATTAATGCGTTACAAGCTCAGGTAGATCTGGCTCAAGCGAGTCTAGAACAATCGGAGATTCAATATTCTGACACTATTGTTAAAGCTCCCTTTGATGGCATTATTACCCAGAGATATGCGGTAGAAGGCTCTTTCGTTACTCCTTCGACTTCGGCATCTACTTCAGCTTCAGCCTCGGCAACTTCTATTTTGGCTTTGGCTCAAGGGTTGGAGATTATCGCGAAAGTACCAGAGGTCGATATTGGACAACTCTATCAAGGGCAAAAAGTGGAGATTATCGCGGATGCTTATCCTGAAAATGTCTTTACTGGAACAGTTAAGCGCATTGCTCCAGAGGCGATTATGGAGGATAATGTGACTTCTTTTGAGGTGAGAATCACTCTGTTAACGGGTCAAGATAAGTTACGCTCTAAGATGAATGTGGATGTCACTTTTTTGGGTAAAGAATTAAAGAATACCTTAGTTGTCCCAACAGTCGCGATCGTAACTCAAGAGGGAGCAACAGGAGTGATGGTCTTGAATGCAGAAAATAAACCTGAATTTATCCCTGTAAAAATCGGGCTAACTCTGCAAGATAAGACTCAAATCTTAGAGGGTGTGAATGCTGATGATCGAGTTTTTATTGATATGCCAGATAGAAGGAGAAGGTAGGCGGTTGTAAAATCAGAGAATGAAAACTAAACGCACCTAAGTGACATAATATGAAAATATCAAATTCCGAGTAGCTTATTGGTTTGTCCATGGAGATCTAGACAACCTAGACAGTTTAGAAGATGGAATGAAAAAGATAAATATTATATTACAAAGCTTGAAGAAGATGTAGAGATGATAAGTCAGAGGAAATTGAGACAAGGCGATCACCATAAGAGCAACTTTAGTAATCGCTAACGAATATTCTCCAAAGCCTGGCACTAATAGTGGTTTGTAAATTACTGTTAAAAATAGCGATTGCTAGCAAGAAAGATTCAAGAAAATTAAATGAGATATATTAACATGAGTTCGACGAAGATAAGGAACTCAAAGTATTTATTGATAGCATAATCTCACCATCACCTAGCACAACCAAAATGCCGAACCAAAATGATAGACTATTTATGAGTAGGATACATCCTAACTTCCACTGCTTGATGAATCATTGCTCGTCTTTTATCTCCTGTTATAATAGTACATCATTAGTGTTAACAGAAGCCAGTAAATCAATAAACCCCGACCAAAGTCCATCTCGCCGATAAATCATGAGACTTCTTTTGGAAGAAGCGTTAAATTGTTAAGGTGATCAAGCTAGTATAATCAAAGAAACAAACCTATATATATATTGGAGAATTTAGATTTATGGATCCAGTTGCTCTTATAGTAGTTAGCCTTTATAAATTTCTTGAGATATACGGCTATCTCTTAATTGCGAGAATTTTACTATCTTGGTTTCAAACTGCTGAGTGGGCAAATAATATTATTTCCTTTCTTAGTCCCATTACTGACCCTTACTTAAACATTTTTCGGTCTATTATCCCGCCCTTGGGTGGGATAGACTTTTCTCCGATTTTAGCTTTTATTGCCTTAAGCTTTATCCAAAGCTCCTTAGCTCCTTTAATCTCCAGAGCTTTAGTTTGATCTAACAAAAGCCTATCTTGAATGTCGCCAGAGGACTCCCGCTAAACCGATTATCGTCGGTTAGCGGTGAGACAATACACTTCGCCATTCGAAAACAATAAACTGCGGAAATAAATATCGCAGCCAGTCCCTCAGGAAACGCGACCAACAAAACAAATAAAGAATGTTTTCTCCTGATTGTATCCACAAAACATTAAGAGAATAGTTCTAGCATTAGGTAGACTAATGATTACTGTTACTTACCGCTAAAACATCAAGCGAACTAAACAGTAATTAGAGCAATTTGAACCCTATTTAGATAAGTAAAGGATTCAAATAATTGGTTGAAACTTCAGCTGAAAATAGCTAAATTACACGAAAAAGTAGCCGATATCAGAAAGGATTGGTTATTAAAATTTGCCTATTATCCTTGTAGACAGACTGACAATATTTTTGTTGAAAACATTGACTTTGAATCTTGGGCAAAAAGCTTATTTTGTAAGCAATCTCTTGATTCAGGAGTTGGAGGATTTATCAACGCAATATTATCTTTTATCTGACAGCTTACGTTATTTTATCTAGTAACTGGTCGGTGAAGCAAGAATCTCCCACTAAACGCTGAGGCTTTTAGTGGCGGGAGTTTCAAGTATGTAATCTTGAGATGATTCTGTGGTAGTTCAGCGTTTGAAATCATCATAGTAGTAAGGACGTACCTTACCTGCAAATCCAGAAGCTTTGAATTTCTCAAGTTTCAAAGGTGTTGGTTGAGTGGTCGGAACACTAATTCTGATTTTGAAATCACTAACACCTGGAGGGACTACTCCAATACCACCAACTCTACTGCGATTTGCCATTACTGGGTTGTTATTGGCATCGTAGATTCTTCCATATATGTCAGCATCGACAACTGGTTTTCCTGAGTTATTTTTTGCTTTTCCTGTAATAAAAAAGCAATTTGTTGGACGTAGACTGCCACTACTCACACTACCACCTTTAGCATTCTCTCCTGTGCAAAGTTCATAATCTAGGTCAAATAACTCAATAGATGTCAAAGCACTAGCTTGTGGAACAATTACGAAACTAGTTAACCATAAAACACAAGACAAAAATAATACTGTTGTAATGCGGAAACTCATAATAGAAATAATTAACGAGATTGTTTATTGAACTTGCTTTCTTGTAAAGATATAGCAATCCTATCATTATCTTTGCCTTAAGTAATAAAGCCTCAAAAGCTCTTAGCCGTTGATTTTTCTAACATTAGTTGAATCCCTTTATCTTCGAATGGAACTAACGGGACTTAAACAAAAATCAAGCCCAAATAAGCCCTAAACTCGCTTTATAAGCGATGAATACGTCACGATTATGATTGAGCCATTCGACAAAACGATAAGATACGGCTGTACGAAATGCCGACAATGCTTCAGTAAATGTGTTTAAAGATTTATTCGCCCAACGCCTTCTTAAACCCCCAGTTAACTTATGCCATAAGATGAAAGTATAAGCACAATAGACTAGGATAAAATGTCTTTTTATACTTTTCTCCCCCCGAACTTGGTATTCTTTTAATCCTAACCATCCCTTAGCTTCACGATAGAAGACTTCTACCCAATTTCTTTGGGCATAAGTATCAACTATCCATTGCTCTGTGACTAATTCTGACTCAACATTTGTGATCAAATAGTCAAACTCGCGCGTTCCTTAGGCGAGGAAGCGGAGGAAGCCCGCGTTATCCTAAAGGACTACCTTCGGGGCGTGCGAAGCGGTATCCTTTAGGGCGGCGGAAGACCCTAAAGGACTAGCTTCGCGTCGCGCAAGGGAATGTCCTCCAAGACAAACTCGCCAGGGTCGCTCGTCAATATCATCTGCATCTTCAAAGAATGGTGCATTCATGAGGACACGCGGGGCGAGACTTCCTCGCCCCCGTGAGATGTCCGTGACGATAGCTATTTTTCTTTGACCTTCTAGTTGTGATATTTTTACTTCTATGATTGCTACCCAGACAGTTCTCGGTTTTTCTGTATTTATTGTAATTTCCTTAAACTCCTCATAGGATATCCATTGAGGTTTCCTCAAATGCGTGAGATGTCCGTCCAATTTCTCCAATATATTGACGCCCTACTCCTACCGTAAAGTTGCCACTGCTTGGTGCGCGTGCGAGCCGCAGGGAACCTACGGCTCGGTCGCATCCGCTTTTTCTATACCCACTATCATCAACAATCAGACCTTATTCCTCTACTTATTTTAGTTTGACGACATTGATTCATCACCTCCAAGCGGCGCTCATTAATTTGGTCTGATGACCAAGGTGCATCTGTGAGAAAGCGATGCAGCGCGGTCTTGGGGGTTTCCCCCATGAGCGACTGCATCAAGACAATGATGTAATTTGTGATAAGTTACTTCTACCGCATCTCTGGCGATCTGAAATAGATTTTTTCTCTCACTTTCACTCAATAATCCCCCTAAATACTGTCTAAACTCTCTTTTCTGTGCTAGGGTCTTCAATAAATCATCAAAGCGTCGACACCATTTATCAAAATAAGGAGGCATGGCTGCGGGAGTAGTTTCTTTCATTGGTTCTTGCTTTGACGTAAAACATAGCTATGGCAAGTATTCTATCCCTTTTTTACTTTGTTAATTGTTTAAGTTCCGTAATTACACCTCCCCCCGATTGCAGTTTAATCAGGCTCATAATTCAAGCTAATCCTTGAGCAAAAATTCGCGCTTGGTATTCGCGAATCATTTTGCTGTTTGTCCAAAGTCCAATCGATTCAGCAAACCCTGGAAATCTAGTCTAAATACAATTTAAAATAACGTCTCGATGCATTAAAGCTCGATCTTGCAGAGATTGAATAGTAGCAGTGTTTAAGGCTTGAGCATCAGAATAAAATTGCTGCCAAGCATCACTAATAATCTGAGAACTCTCTGGTAATTCTCCTAGTTCCCAACCAGATAAATTTAGTTCTGACATTAATTGACTCACTTTAGGATCGTAACTCAGAGCAAAACTCGGACAACCTTCTGCTGCTGCCATAATTAAACTATGTAATCGCATGCCAATAGTCATTTTGACATCTTTGAATAGACC
>JASJDR010000003.1 GCA_030065615.1 Xenococcus sp. MO_188.B8
GAAAATGATGCTTGAATATTCAGTGAAACTGTTAATTCACTATCTAAGATTTCAAGATGTCCCAGTTCCTTATACTCCAAAACATGCTTCTTGTTAGCGATCGCTTATTTGACTAATCATACCTTAATTTACCAACGCCTATTTTTGTAATAAATAATAGAATTAAACAGGCATAGGATTTTACAGAAAGCTGATATCGCTCAAGAGAGAAGAAGGTAAAAAGAACACCAAATTATTGAAATACCGGATTTAAGTCATGTCTTTAACTGCTGATGAATCAAGTCCAACCATAACGGAATCATTGGCTGACCTTTATCTAAAGATGCGATCGCTTTTTCTCTGTCAAACGCCTCTAAAACAAGCGATCGCGTTTTTTTGTCCCACAACAACATCCATCGCTTCTTAGTTTCAGGATTAGCAAAATCAACATCAGTTTTAATTAACTCCTTTAATCCCCAAGACGCTGTTGCAAAGCTCAATCCAACTGACAATAAGTACTCCATAATTGCCAGTTGAACCAGATCGGATTGCGAATAATAAATACTCCTACCAGTACCAGAACCCTCAATTGTCGGTACAACAACGCCTTTATCACGCCAATACTGTAATTGGCGCAAAGAACAACCAATAATTTTTGCTGCTTGCTTACTTGTAAAGAATTTTTCTCCCATAGTCAAAATTCTACAGAAGTGTAGTAAAATACATATATGTACCTATTGGACGCTTGTGTTTGTCATGAGCCAAATCACTATCCAATGTCGCTTAGTAGCATCAGAATCTACCCGCCGTCATTTATGGAAATTAATGGCAGAAAAAACACGCCATTAATTAACGAACTACTGACGCAAATAAACAATCATCCAGAATTTGAAGAATGGCAGTCTCAGGGGAAATTGCCTGCAACTATAGTTAGTGAACTCTGCAAATCTCTCAAAACCGAGCCTCTTTTTGAAGGTCAGCCTTCTCGTTTCTACCTTTCAGTAATCAAATCAGTAAACTACATCTACAAATCCTGGCTCAAACTACAGCAACGCAGACAACGCCAACTTGAAGGACAACAACGTTGGCTATCAATGCTTAAAAGCGATACAGAACTTTTAAAAGAATGTGAATGTAGTCTCGATATTCTGCGAAAAAAAGCCAAGGAAATCCTTACCGATATAGAAACTAACTTAGAAAAATTCCAGAAAAAACCAAAAAGCGATCGCATTCCGAAAAAATCTTCACTTCTGTTCGATCTATTTGACCAAACTGAAGAGACTTTGACTCGTTCTGCTATTTGCTATTTACTCAAAAACGGCTGCAAAATACCAAAACCCGACAAACCAGAAAACAGCAAGAAATTTGCTCAACGTCGCCGTAAAGTAGCAATCAAAATAGAAAGACTTCAACACCAAATTGAAGGTAGTCGTCCTCAGGTCAGAGATTTAACAGGGGAACAATGGCTAGAAACCCTAATGACAGCTGCAACTACTGCCCCCAAGGACAATAAAGAAGCTAGTTCTTGGCAAGATGTACTACTGACTAAACCAAAGTCTCTTCCTTTTCCCATCACCTTTGAAACTAACGAAGATTTGAAATGGCACAAAAATGAGAAAGGTCGGCTTTGTGTTCGGTTTAATGGCTTGAGTAAACATACCTTTCAAGTTTACTGCGATCGCAGACAGCTACATTGGTTTCAACGTTTTTTAGAAGATCAACAAATTAAAAAAGAAGGCAAAGATAACCATTCCAGCGGATTATTTACCCTTCGTTCAGCAAAACTTACTTGGCAACAAGACAAAGCTAAAGGTAAGCCTTGGAACGCTAATAGGTTGATTCTGCACTGTACTGTGGACACTAGATTTTGGTCAGCAGAAGGAACTCAACAAGCTCGTCAAGAAAAAGAGGCTAAACTGCTAAAAACTATTGATAGTATGAAAGACAAAGGCGAGTTAAGTCCTAATCAACAAGCTTTTGTTCAAAAAAAACACTCTACATTAGCTAAGTTACATAATTCCTTTCCCCGTCCTTCTCGTCAACTTTATCAAGGAAAACCCAATATCATTCTTGGCGTAGCAATGGGTTTGGACAAACCAGCTACAGTCGCTATTGTTGATGGAGTTGAAGCAAACGCGATCGCATTTCGCAACGTCAAACAACTTTTGGGAAAAAACTATCGATTACTCAATCGCCAAAGACAACAAAAACGCAATTTATCTCATCAACGTCATAAAGCTCAAAAACAAGAGGGTAATTACCAACTAGGCGAATCCAATTTAGGTCAATATATCGATCGTCTTCTTGCTCAAGCGATTATCGAATTAGCACAAAAATATCAAGCTAGCGTGATCGTAGTTCCTAAAATTGAAGACATGAGAGAAATAGTCCAAAGCGAAGTTAAAGCCAAAGCAGAAGCGAAAATTCCAGGCTATGAAGAGGGACAAAAGAAATATGCTAAGAAATATCGCATTAACATCCATAATTGGAGCTATGCTAGATTAATTGAAAGCATTACAAATCAAGCTAACAAATTAGGGATTGTCATCAAAGAAGCTAAACAGCCCGTTCGTGGTAGTCCCACCGAAAAAGCCCAAAAAATCGCGATCAGCGGAGCTGGCACTGCGTGATCGCTTGGTACAATAAACATAATCAAGCTCTATAATTTCACCTATCTGAACCTCGAAAATTAAATAATTTTTCAATCAACAGTGCCGCAGTTCATGTTTAATAACCTCTGTGCTGTGAAAAATCTGGGTTAGTTTGTTTATTGTTAAAAATAATCTTGCTTTCTGACCCTAGTAGCTGCTCACCCTGATGCTGCCGTGAATAGGCGGGAATAAGGCGCACTCCCAGCAAAAAGGGCGCGGGTCTACTGCTGTAGTGGCTACTGAATCATCCCCGATCAAGGGGAAATCCTTTCTCACTCTTGGTTTGAGGCTTTCAAAATTGGCTTTTTTGTAAAGTTGTACCGCGCAAGTCTCGAAACCGTTGATAGATAAAGATTGCGGCTATTTTTTGACTAAAGTTTTTTTGAAGACTGTCGCTGAAATGAACTTTTTGCTTTTGTTCCGCGCAAGTGATTACCAAAATTACTACTGGACAAAGCTTCTGGCTTTCCGCTGTCACAATCTATTTCGGTGAATGAGATGGATTGAAAGAGGCATGTAGCTACGCAATGCTTAGATATTTATCGCTACAAGTCACAATCTATTTCGGTGAATGAGATGGATTGAAAGATTATATAGAAAGATGCACCAAAAAAATTAACTAGTAGAGTCACAATCTATTTCGGTGAATGAGATGGATTGAATCAATAGAAGTCAGAAAAGAAGTAAAATTTAAAGCTTAATTATCGCGCCGTAGTTTATGTTCTAGTAAACCTCTGTGCTACGAAAAATGTGGGTTAGTTTGGTTATTGTAAAAATAATCTTGCTTTCTGACCCTAGTAACTGCTCGCCCTGATGCTGCTACTAATTTAATTAGTAGGAATAAGGTGCGCTCCCAGCAATAAGGGTATGGGTCTACTATCGTAGTGGTTACTGAATCACCTTCGAGCAAGAAGGATTTTCTTGAAAACAGAACATGAAAGCAAATCCAGTATCGCCCAAAATTATTATGTACTTGATTAGCGATAAAGGAGTTAAGATCAATCTAGGTTTTTGTCATCTAACAAAATGAAAGTAAGTCTTGGGACATATAATTTGTTAAGCGTCATCTTATTTGTTAAAGCGACATTAATTTGTTACCGATGACAAACAATTAGTTACTGTACAACTTTAAATCACACAGAGAGAAATATCAAGGATTTCGTTGAAAATGGGCGATACTGGATTTGAACCAGTGACGTCCTGCTTGTAAGGCAGGCGCTCTACCGCTGAGCTAATCGCCCTTGCCCTGAATAATATAGCATAACCTAAGTTAAAAACAAAATAATTAATTATTTAAATTTTGGTCAATAGTACTATTATTAGAGCCAAGTGGAAATAGAACGTAATTCGCTAGGAATTTGAGTAGTTTCATCAAACTCCAGAATAGTTTCATGATCGCCTAAGTATCCAGATTCTGTAAAAGCAAGCAACATTCTGGATAAGGCAACCCAGACATCGCGATCATATTCCCAATCTCGACCTCTAGAACTATAGCAAGCAATAGACTTTAAAGCCCAAAAATAGCTATTTCTTACAATAGAACCACCTTTTTTATATTGAGGGAGGTCTTCATAGGAAATAGCTAAAATGTCGTCTTTCAGATTTACTTTCATTATTATTTAGAGATACTTAATGTTTGTTATAAACCAAATCTCTATTAGTAGTCCAGTAAATCAGTTAATTATTACTTATTACTTATTACTTTCGTCAATTATTACTAGATCCAGTGGAAAGAGGTGGCGATAATTAAACCAATTAGAACTCCTGCCATCCCACTTAACATTTTAGGGACAAAAGCAAATTCATTGTTGAACTTTGGCTGATAGTTATTCATTATTATTAGTCTCCATGTATTCTACTAACTCAAAGCTAATGGAGATTAAGATTAAGTAGTGTGATTGAAGTCATACAAGCAACAAAATGTCTTTTTTAATTGCTGCAATCCTCATGATCAACAATTTTTGGTCACAAATCTAACTAGTAAGGCTCCATATATTTACATTGCGGATTCGGTAGAGCCTAACTTTTGTGGTTAAAAGCTAGAAAATTCTTGCCAACATAAGTATAAAGCTCTAGGTACATGGAAGCAGCCTTTCCACTTGCCGCCTTTAAGATTTAATAAGACTTCACCGCGACGATTTAAATAACCAAACCATTCGCCATATTCGAGGTCAGGAAAATGTTGCCAAGTATAATCATGAACTTTTTGATACCATTGCCAACATTCTTCTCTTTTAGTCAAACCATAACCCATTGCCAAGGCGACCAAAGATTCCAAGTGAACCCACCATAATTTTTGACTCCATTCTAGTTGTTGCGGTGGATAACCTTGACGATCTAAAAAGTAATAAATACCTCCATATTCTTGATCCCAACCAAATTTAAGAATATTGAGCATAATGTCAACAGCTTGATTGATTAATTTTAAATTTTGACGACGGCGAGCAATATCCATAACAAACCACATTGCTTCGATACCATGCCCAGGATTAATTAATCGTCCTTCAAAGCAGTTAACAAAAGAACCATTGGGGGAAACATTTTCATACATTAATCCTTGTTCATCATCTAAGAAATCTGTCATGATTTCCTGTACTGTCTGATCTAAAATATCCTCTAGTTGATCACTATGTAGTAGCCAATCCATTTCTAAGGAAAGATTAGCCAAGATCATTGGGACAGCTAAACTTTTGAGATTTCTTGTTCCAGGATAAATTTTGTTGTATTTCCCTTTAGGATTTTCTCGACGACTCAACACATTATTGTAAGCTTGTACAGCAATTTCTTGAGCTATAGTTTCTCCGGAAGCCATAGCATATTGACTAAAAGCCATAGCTGCAAAACAATCAGAAAATATATTGTAAGGTTGCACTAAAGGTTGTCCTGTTTGATCTAGAGAAAAATACCAATTTCCTTCTTGATCTCTTCCTTTACCTGCTAAAAATTTAGCCCCATTACTAGCTATTTCTAGCCAGTTATTTCTTTTCTCTAATCGATTGTATAGCATAGAGAAAGTCCATATTTGACGATTTTGCAACCAAATAAATTTATCAGTATCATAAACTTTTCCTTCTCGATCTAAACAAGTGAAGTAGCCTCCATGCTCCCAATCAAGGGAATAGTTTTCCCAAAAAGGAATTACATTATTTAAGAGAGTATTTTTGTAAAGTGTGGCGAGATCGGAAAAATTGTAATTCATATATAGGGTATTTTAAATTATTAGAGGAGAAAAACCAATTTATAATGAATAATTATTGACTTCAATGTTTCAAGGTAAGAACGAAAATATCAGATAAAAATTACTAATTTTTTAATTTTTGTAAGGCGAGTTGCGCCATTTTAAGGTAATTAATTTTACCGCGATCACTACGTTGTAGAGAATCAACTTGCACCCAATTTTTCGGATGTTTATATTTACTTAATTGACCATGTAATTTTTGCTTGAGTAAATTGAGATTAAAATTTTCAGCAGGTACAAATAATGAGGTTATTACTTGCCCCCATTGCTCATCGTTTAAACCAATTACACAGACATCTTTAACTAATCCTGTAGCTAAGATAGCAGTCTCTACTTCGGTAGGAAAAACATTTTTTCCCCCTGTAATAATTTTCTGACTTTTTCTGCCAAGGATATATAAGAAGCCTTGATCATCAAAATATCCGAGATCATCAGTAATCAAAGATTTTGTTGTTCTCAATTTAGGATAATAACCGCAAAACAAAGAATCAGCCTGAATTTTAATCGTGCCAATTTCCCCACAATGCTGTAATTTTCCTTGATTGTCAATAATTTTGACTGTGGCATGGGGTAAAACTTTGCCACTACTATTATTCTGATTTAAAAAGTCATGCGATCGCAAATAAACTACCCCAGAAGCAGTTTCCGTCATGCCATAGGTAGGACATAATTTTATATTGTCATCCCTGGCTTGGTCTAAAAGCGATCGCCAAGCTGGCGCACCACCTAATAATACTGAATGAAATTTTGCTAACCAATGGGGATTAGAGTCTAGTAAAAATTTTAATTGGGTAGGGACAAGAGAAATAAAAAAGTTTTCTGGCGTAATCTCGGGTATTTTTCCTTTTTTAAGAGATTTATACGGAAAAATTGCTAATTTACCTTGAGTAATAAAACAACGCCATAATTGCATCAAACCACTAACATGATATAGAGGCAAGGTGCAACAAGAATTAATTTGTGGGGTTGCAAAATATCGCGCAAAACCTGATACAGAAGCTGTCAAACTAGATAAAGTATGAACCGCAAACCGAATTTTTCCTGAAGATCCCCCCGTCGGAATTCCAATAATAGACTGCTCTGTCCCATCTCCCAATTCTCCCCATCTCCCCATCTCCCCATCTCCCAATTCTCCCCATCTCACCATCTCCCTATCTCCCAATTCTCCCCCTGCTCTATTTCCCAAGACCAGATCAGGTTTTACTAACTTAAAAACTTGATCCCATTCTTGAGTTTGCCAATCAGGATCACAGATCAATAAATCGACACCAGATATAATACCGGCAAAAAAATAGACAATAAATTTTATCGGATCTGGTTCTACTAGAATTACTGAAGGAATATTTTTAGTCTGAGATTGTAATTCTTGTAACTGTATCGAGAAGTCTTGAAGCGATCGAGATACATTGTAATCAGTAAATCCGACTAACCCTCGGGAATCTTCCCATTCCTGGAAACAATTAAATAATGCTTCTTTACTGAATTGTGTTTGACAAATTTTCTCATTCCTCATTCGTGATCCTTTATTTCTATGTTTTCCTTAGACAAAATATTAAGTAAGATTACTGAAAAACCAGAATGGCAAGAATATCAGCAATATCAACAATTATTAAAATTTTGGCCCCAAGTTATTAATCGTAAAATAGCTCAAAATACACGTATGCTCTATTTTTCTAGAGGAATTTTGGGGATAGCAACTTCTAGTGCAGTTTGGGCACAAGAACTTACTTTGCAGAGATATTCGCTGCTAAAACGACTTAATAAGCATTTAAAATTTGATGTTAAAGATATACGCTTTACTCCCGCTAGATGGGATAATACCATCAATCAGCATAATCAACCAAATTCATCCAAAAAGTCTAATAATAAAGAAAATATAGCTTTTTTCTTGGATAAACTACCAGAACCTGAAACCAATATTTCTACGCCTAAAACACCTAATGAGAGCTTACAAACTTGGTTAGAAAAAGTAAAAATGCGATCACAGACTTGGTCTCTTTGCCCTCAATGTAACTCTCCAACACCGCAAAAAGAACTAGAACGCTGGCATTTATGTTGCCATTGTATGGCACAGCAAAAACACTTAGAGTACCGCCCTACAACATTTTTTAATACTAATAACCAAAAGTAATAATCTCGTCTTTAACCCTAGGTAGCATCTTTTGAAGTGATCCCCTATGCTTTTACCAAGATTTTCCAAATAATATTAGCGTTCAATAATCTGTAATTCATGATACAATTACCGATTATTTTTAGCTTCTTGTATACATTTATTAACCAATAATAAAGAGAATCTTAAATTAAAAATATATCGGGGATCGCGATAACCCAGATGTCATCAATACTTGTCTTATTTTTCTGCGGGGATCACTAAGAAGCACAATTGATAACAACACACACTTAGATGGATTAATTAAGCTTTTTTGCAATTACGATCCCAATGAAGAGAGTTGATTTTTTGAATTCTTCCTGTCGTCACTGTCGTTTTTATCGGCCAGAAGGGCGGAGGGGGGGAGTTTGCCAAAAGTTAAGCGTGCCAGTTGATAGCAATTGGAAAGCCTGTACTTTAGCTTGTTCTCCTTTTACAAACAGTTTAAAAAAACTAGAAGATATTGTCCATTTAGAAACTGCTTTTTCACTCAGGTACGCCAATCAGCCTTCTTTAAAGGTTAATCCTAAGACCCAGGAAATTGTTGGTACAACCAATAATAAAACTTTATAAAAAATTTGAGTTTGTCTAGATACTCCGATGAGTTTTGCTTATTTGCTATAGTTGTGACTTTAACAAGGCTACTTTTAATATCAATTAGCGTCAAGTTTTTTTATCTCCATAATCGAAAGTCGCACCATAACAGGATATAGGTACGACTTTTTCTTGAATTTTGCTTAGGCAAAATTTATGGTAACCAAGGATATTGACGGAAATCTGGCGGACGTTTTTCTAAAAAAGCTTGTTTTCCTTCCGATCCTTCCTCAGTCATGTAATAAAGCAAGGTGGCATTTCCTGCCAACTCTTGTAAACCGGCTTGACCATCACAATCAGCATTAAAAGCAGCTTTCAAACAGCGAATAGCAATCGGACTTTTTTGTAAAATTTCTTGTGCCCATTTTATTCCTTCTGTTTCTAATTCATCTACGGTCACAACATGATTAACTAAACCCATAGTCAAAGCCTCTTGAGCTTGATATTGACGGCAAAGAAACCAAATCTCTCTGGCTTTTTTCTGCCCTACAATTCTTGCTAAGTAGCTAGCGCCAAAACCTCCGTCAAAACTTCCTACTTTGGGGCCAGTTTGACCAAAAATAGCGTTATCTGCTGCAATAGTCAGATCACAAATCAGATGTAAAACATGACCACCACCAATTGCATAACCAGCTACCAAAGCAATAGTCACCTTTGGTAAGGAACGAATCAATCTTTGTAAGTCCAACACATTTAGACGAGGTACACCATCATCATCTACGTAACCAGCTTTTCCCCGAACAGTTTGATCTCCACCAGAGCAAAAAGCATACTTGCCATCGGTATGAGGTCCCGCACCAGTCAAGAGTACGACGCCAATTTTACTATCTTCTTTAACATCCCAAAAAGCATCGTACATTTCAAAAACAGTTTTAGGGCGAAAGGCATTACGTTTATGAGGTCGATTAATTGTAATTTTGGCAATACCATCCCATTTTTGATATAGGATATCTTCATAGTTTTTGCTCATTTGCCAAGGAATATTCATAGGTTATGGGTATTAATAAAGTTTTGCTTTGCGACTTTAGGCATATTAGCGCAAGCGAGTAGATTTTCTCCCTAGCTTGATTGTCAGCGATCGCGTAAGTATTAACTATAAATACTTGACAAAACTTTATTAACTAATTATGAATTTTGACGTATTAATAGTGGGGATCAAAGCTAAAATACTTTCAACAGTTTAAGCTGTGATTATATTCTAACTAGAAGATCACATAAATTGTTTAATTTAATCAAGCGTTAATTAGTGAGAAATTAAACAAAACTTAACAAAGAAAAAATACAATTATTTAACCCTTGTGTCCCTCGTACTGGCGCGTTTCTTAGGAGATTTTAATCCTTAGGATCGCTTGTTAAACAAATAACTGTAAATCAAGGTAAGTAAAATGTCTGTCACCCAAATTATTCGTTGTCCCAACTGTGGGAATTTTGCAGAAAGATATAATAATTTAGAAAGTCATATTATGCGTACTGCTTGCAATAGCTGTGACTATTTGCTGGTACAATGCGCCAAAACTTGTAGAGTTATTGAATCTTACGCTCCTGGAATTAATTATGCTGTGCCTCAAGTGACGAGACCCTTAGTTGCCCACAAGCAGCGTTAGCTTCGAGACCCCGAGAATAACGAACACTAACAGCTATTTTATGTTGTTGTAAAATTCCTTTGAATTGATTAATGCGTTGCTTACTAGGACGCTGATAATCGACTTCGGAAATCGGATTATAGGGAATAAGATTAACATGAGTTTGAAAACCCCTTAGATGTTGAACTAATTCCTCAGCATGTTCTGGCAAATCATTCACTCCAGAAAGCAAAATATACTCAAAAGTTACTCTTCTTCCCGTAATCTGAACATATTCTCGGCATTCAGCGAGTAAAGATTTTAGAGGATAATGCTCGGCGCTGGGAATTAAAGTTTCTCTTAAGCGTTGATTGGAAGCATGGAGACTCACCGCAAAAGTAACCTGTAGTTTGTGCTGAGCTAATTCGCGGATTTTACCTTTTAGACCTACTGTAGATATTGTAAGCGATCGCTGAGCGATCCCCACATCACTATTAAGAGATTTTACAGCCGAAACTACCTCATCAATATTAATTAAGGGTTCTCCCATGCCCATAAAAACTACATTACTAACTCTTTGGCCAAAATCTTCCTGGACTGTTAACACTTGATCGACAATTTCATAAGCTTCGAGGTTGCGCTCAAAACCGCCCTTTCCTGTAGCGCAAAAATCGCAAGCCATTGGACAACCGACTTGGGAAGAAACACAAACGGTTAAACGTTTCTCGGTAGGAATTCCCACAGCCTCCACAATTAACCCATCATGTAGTTTGAGTAGATACTTACGAGTCTGATCGGGAGCAATACTGCAATAATGAATTTGAGAACGACCTATTGGTTGTTCAGCAACGGATTCGCGGAATTTCTTGGGAAAAACCGTAATTTCATTCAGCGATCGCACTCCTTTATGGTATAACCATTGATATAATTGCTTTCCTCTGTAAGCAGGTTGTCCTTGTTCTTCGATCCAGCTGGTTAATTCTTCTACCGACTTTCCTAAAAGAACTTCTGGTTTTGTTGATAATTGATGATTCATTCTTAGCTCTTAAAATGTTCAATGTTTAATGCTTAATGACTTTAATTCCTCGGATAGAATAATCCAATAACTCGACCGGATGTAAAACAAGAGGTTGTCTATGTTTAGCTTGTAAATGTTTCTTAATTTGTAGAGAACAACCAGGATTAGGAGAAGCGATGATCTCCGCACCAGTATTCAATAAATTATTAACCTTTTGTTGTCCCAACTCATTAGCAACTTCTGGCTGCAACATATTATAAACTCCCGCACTACCACAACAGATCGCAGCATCGATAGGTTCTCGTAATTTTACTCCTGGTATTTTCTTAAGAAGTTGACGAGGTTCTAAACTAATCTTTTGTCCATGTAACAAATGACAGGCATCTTGGTAGACAATAGTTAAATCTTCATCAGCTAAAGGTGATAGTTTAGATGTCAAATCAATAGTTGCTAAAAACTCTTGAATATCTTTAACTTTATCAGAAAAATCTTGAGCTACTTCTCGATATTCTTCATCATTAGCCAAGATAGAACCATATTCTTTTAAGGTATGTCCACAACCGGCTGCATTAATAATAATTGCATCGACATTAGTATCCCTAAAACTATCGATCATTTGTTTAGCCAAACTTTGCGCCTGGGTTTCTCTTCCTTGATGAGCAGGTAAAGCAGCACAACAACCCTGACTTTTCGGAATAACAACTTCACAACCATTAGCAGTTAAAACTCGAACCGTTGCTTCATTAACAGGGGAGAAAAATAATCTTTGCACACAACCTAAAATCACGCCAACTCGGTAGCGTTTTTCCCCTTGAGCGGGAATAATCTCTGGAAAATTATCTTGAAAAGAATTAACTGATACTTGAGGTAAGATTGACTCCATTGCCGCCAACCGAGACCATAGCTTATCTAATATTTTGGTATCACGAATTATTTTCTGCAATCCAGATTTTTGATACAACCAAAGTGCAGGCAGCAAACTACGTAAACGATTGGGGTAAGGAAAGAGATTAAATATTATAGTTCTGATTAATCTATCCGAGAAACTTCGCTCTTGATGTCTTTCCAATTGAGGACGAGTTTGGGCAATCAAGTGATCGTATTCTACTCCAGCAGGGCAAATGGTCGTGCAAGCCAAACAACCCAAACAACTGTCAAAATGTTGCACCGTAGTCTTTTCTATTGTAGCTTCTCCTTTCGCGATCGCGTCCATTAAATAAATTCTGCCCCTCGGAGAATCCATTTCTTTGCCAATGATGCGGTAACTAGGACAAGTCGCAAGACAAAAGCCGCAGTGAACACAACTATCAATTAATTCTTGTTGAGGTGGATTTAGATTATCAAAATTAGTAGTCATTTATAGATGAGATCTTATAAACAGTTGCACATCTCCATAGTTTACTAATTTTAATGGTCTCATCTTTTACGTAACCGGACTTAATTAAATTTGGGATATGCTGAATTGCGGTATGATTTTTAAAATAGCAAACAGAAAAAAAATACCTGAACAAGATTAATTATCTATTCTGAATTTTGTTCCCTATTCCCCTATTCGTCCCATCTACGTCGGATCTTATCCCATTTGTTAACTCGCGCGTCCCCCCCATTCTAGGATAAATAAAACTCATAGGGGTAGTTTATACCCAAATGCAATGGGTGCAACCATCACATAGTTTGATACACCGCAGGGTCGAGACACTTCGGGTAGAGCTTTGCAAGCGCAAGCAAGCGTCAATTTAATTTTGTCTACACACTTAGCTTGTAATAATTGTTGAGAAACGTAATTTCGTTAAAATAATGGCATCTAATTACCTCTAGAGGATAGTGTGAACAATTCCGTAATCCAAACTGACTTAGCAGAAAATCAATCGCTTTACGAACAAGATTATTATCTTTGGCTCGACAAAACTGTTGATAATCTTAACAATCAAAATTATCAAGAAATAGACTGGAAAAATTTAATTGAAGAGGTCAAATGCTTGGGGAAAAGTGAACAGAGAGCATTAAGATTTTATCTAACTAGATTATTAGAATATTTATTCAAAAGATGTTACGTCGATCTTCCTCAATGCTATAAAGGTTGGGAAACAGAAATTAGAAACTTTAGAAATGAAATTGAAGAAATATTAATTGATTCTCCTAGCCTAAAAAATTATTTGTTTAAAGTTCACTCTTTTTGTTATCAAAAAGCTTGGAAAAATATCAAAGAAGATTATCCTGATATTAATTGTCCAACTACTTTTCCTTTTGATATCGATAACTTATTAACTCAAAAATATTGGCATTAATTTTATCATACTTCTCGGTGTATGCTTACCCTTATTATCTTTATTCGAGAATCTTGACTTGTTTGCTATCTTTTTCTCTATAGTAATCGCAAAATTTATTTATTTAAACTTTTGGTAGCTAAATTGTCAAAATTTTTCTCTAGCTGATGTAGAGTTTGAGAAAGAGTGGACAGAAGAAACCCTAAAATCTTGAGTGACCATAATAATAAAAAATTTCTGATGCTCCAGACAATTCACCAGGTAACGCTCCTAGTTTTGATTTAACTGTTAATGTAATGCTTAACCAATGACTGAATCATTTTCAGAAGATTACAACTTCTTTTAGCTCAAAATTATTTTCTTATCGACAAGAACCGTTATTCCCTAAAATTAATTATTCAGTATTGTCAGAGCAGATTGTTGGTATGATTCCTAATGACAGAAGAAGAAAAAATTATGAGAAGTAAATTATTTAGATTAATATTAATCCTAGTGATATTTGTAGTTACTAGCGTCTGGACTCCATGGGGTACTAGACCAGTTATTGCCCAAGAAAATACTGTTAATTACACTTATAGCGAACTGAGAAACCAAGATTTATCTCATCGGGATCTATCTAGTGGCGTGTTTGCGGCTGCGGATGTCAGAGGGAGTAATTTTGAAGGTTCCAATTTAAGTAATTCAATTTTGACTAAGGCAATTTTTACTGATACTAATTTGGCAGGAGTTGATTTAACTGGCTCTTTTATGGATAGAGTCGATTTAAGTCATGCTAATCTGACTAATGCCATTTTACAAGATGCGATCGCGACTAGCACTAATTTTAGTGATACTGATATTACAGGAGCCGATTTTTCTGGAGCAATATTAGATCGCTATCAAGCCTATCTTCTTTGTCAAAGGGCAAAAGGAGTAAACCCCACCACTGGAGTGTCCACGAGATCTAGTTTAAGCTGTAAATAAATCTATAGACTTTAGAAAAACAAAAGGGGGAACGCTGGTTCACCCCGATCGAGCAAAAGATTATTTTCTAATCAATAACCAAATTAGATTTATTCGTATAACCAGGGTGTAATCGCAGGACTCCAGCTAACTAATTCCTCTTCTTTAAACCAAAGAGCAATTTCTGATTGAGCTGTTTCAATCGCATCAGAACCATGAATAATATTACGACCAATACTAACGCCGAAATCCCCTCGGATAGTTCCTGGTTCAGCAGTTAGAGGGTTGGTAGCACCAATAAGTTTTCTGGCACTAGCAACAACACCATCACCTTCCCATACCATTGCTACTACAGGAGCAGAAATAATAAAGTCAACCAAACTGCCAAAGAATGGTCTTTCTTTATGTACGCCGTAATGTTGTTCTGCTAGTTCGCGAGATACTTGCATGAGTTTCATGCCTACAAGAGTAAAACCTTTAGTCTCAAAACGACTAACAATTTCCCCTACTAGGTTGCGTTGTACCCCGTCGGGTTTGATCATAATAAAAGTGCGTTCCAAGATTTCCCTCCCAGAGTATCAAAATTTGTCACAAACTACAGATTAACACTGACAGGTAAATCAAAAGTCACCGTTACACCGCTTGCGTCTTTCGCCGCCCTAACCCTAAAGGGTACCCCTTCGGATAAGGATACCGCTTCGCACGCCCCGAAGGTAGCGCTAAAGCATACCGCTCCGCATATCCTTTAGGATAACGCGGGTTCTGCCCGCTGCGGTGACCAGTGTTCCCCGGTCAAAATAAGGGGGAAAGCTTATTTTGAGTTCTCCGCGGGTTAAAACAACGCGGATTCTATAAGGTTGTTACAAAGCAGTCTGAAGACACGCTTCTTCACATCTTATCCGATACAATTTACTCAAGTCGTTGAAGATGTCATATCGGTGTGGACGACTCAAAACGCCCCTAGTGACCTTGGCTAAAGATACATCCTTTAGCTGTGTCATTACTTGCTTGCGGATAATATTTGCTGCTCCAATGCAATCTGAATTTGCCCAAATTCCGTCATCCGTTAAATAACCGCCACGACCAAGATTATTTAGCCTCTGTTTTATTTTCTTACCTCTTTTTCCTGTAAATCTATGCTTCCTTTCAGATTTTTCACCGAAGGTCGGAAGCTCATCATTAGCTAAAAAATTTGACTTGCTAGTATAGCTTTCTTCAGTCTCATAAAAGACAATTCCATGCTGAATTGCTAGCTGCTCAATTCTATTTTTAATAGCTGCATTGGGTATGGTTACAAATTCTTGGTTGACTTTTTTGGACATCTTAGACTCATTTTTGATACCTTGATTCCAGCCGTGAACAATCACCCCTACATCATTAGTCAAGCACCAGTTAATAATGAAACGGGCAACCTTATTTCTGATATCCCGAAATTGTCTATTTCTTTTTTCAGACAAAGCAGCAAGTTTGTCATCCCAATAAGCTTGAGGCTTTCCTTTCTTAAGAGTAGCTACTTTTTTGTTGTAGAACTGAAATTAATTGCTGTTGGCATCCGTACATTGTGTGATTTATTTGTATATTTAGTATGTTAATCATACAATATATATAAACAAAAATATTAAAAAGTTATATGAAAAAAACGCCAGATGAGTATCGGCGGAATCCTCATTCAGTGACGCGGAAACGGCTGATTGCGCAACTATCTTCTATTTAGTTATAAATTTATCAATAAATTTACTTTTGACAGGAAAAAGAGGATGACAAAGTTACTTAAAAAAGGTCATCAGTGGCGCGTAGGATGGGATTCTCATGCCCAAAAATATCAAGGTTTAGTCGGAAGCGATGATTGGGCGATTGAGCTAACTCCCGCAGAATTAAAAGATTTTAATCGTCTTTTGCATCAATTAGTCACTACGATGGTACGAATGAAAACTGAATTGATGGCTGAAGAAAGAATTGCTTGTGAAGCAGAAAGTGAATTATTATGGCTGGAAGCAGAAGGATATCCTGACAATTATACTCTACGTTTAATTATTAATAGCGATCGCCGTTGTGAAGGGAATTGGGCTGAAGGGGTAGCCATTGAATTAGCAGCAGCTACCCAGCGTTTAGTAGAAGAAAACATACCTTAGTTTGCTTAAGTCTTTTTCGTCTCTCAATGACAGATCCTATTGGAGACAAAATTGACCACTAGTTAGAGTAGTTTCTCCATACTCAGGAATCCAAACAGCCCAGGTTTCAGGAGTATCTTCACAAAGAAGTAAGGCTTCATCCTGAGTATAGGGATTAGGTAATTTTAGTAGTTTTACCCAAGTATTGGGTTGAGGTGAAGGGTAATTCTGTGAGTAGGATTGGTATTTTAGTGGAACAGAACACCATTGCACTCTCGACTCTGAAGGGGCAAATTCCAGTTTATTCATTTTTATGACCCCAAAAAATTACAATCGTTTTTTATTCTGTATACAAAGTTACAAAATAATAGATATCTAGGTCAAGAAAACGTTTCATAACTTAAAAATAGATTTAATTTAACCCCACTTCGTCTACTTCTGCGACAGAACATCTTGATGAAGCCCTTGGGGCATCTTTGAATAAATCACTAATTTGAGTATCAGGTTCAATGTTTCCTTCTAGATTGAACCACAACTCCGTAATCATGGTTCTTCTCCTGGGGCGTTCATCTGTTTTACATTTAATTTTAACTTTTTTATCGACTCCATCTCCAAAAGCTTCAACCAACTTGTTCCCAATCTGAGTAGCAGTAATTTCCTCGCCAATGTTCTCCGCAAATAGATCTTGCACTGCTGAATTATTAACTTGATCTAGTAGCACAAGAGACTCTCTAAAATATTCTTCTGGGGTCGTATTGTAGCAAGTTCCATGCTTATACCATTCGTGTCGGTGCAAATATGAGGCAATTCCTGGCATTTTGACTGCTAATTCTGCAAAAAGCTCCTCAGATAAATCTATAGGTGGTAAGTCTGACCATTTTTTATCCTTGTCTAGTTGTTTATTTCTCTGGCTGACGCCACAATAGTCATTACCTCTGGGCTGAGGCCATAAACCATGTAGAGTAAATTTGTCTGCATCAAAACGAGTTACAGTTTGAGTTTCGCATTCTTCCTTATTGGGACGAGTTTCACAGAATGCTGATTGCCAACTGATAGCTAGTAAGTATTCAGGATTGTCTGGAACAGAATTTCCTCCCCCGTTATCACCGATAGCGCCTAAGAGTTCCCCACAATTAACAGCAACCCAGCGTAACGAAGGATCGGCACCTTCAATTTTTAAACGATAATAAGTAGCATCTGGCTTATTTTTTTCTGTAGCTTGATAAGTTGTCCCAGGAACGATATTGATATTACCTGGATTAGTTCCTCTTCTGATAGATTGCAAGGCGTCACAAGTTCTAGTTGCTTGGAATTCGTTGTTAATCTTGATGCTTGCTTGGGCTGAATTTGTCCAGATAGTCAAGCTGAAACACAAGATTATTGTCAGGAAAAAAAGTCTCTTTAGAATAAGCATCATAAGAAATAAGGTTTAAAGTTTTACCTGAAACTAAGCATGATTAGCTTTAAGCTATGAGCTATAAGCTTTTTTCTAGCAAAGTAACTTTTTTTAAATACCATAGTTTCCTACTCTGATTATTAAGTAATGATTATACTCAGAATAATTGAGACCAAATCTTAACAAAACTCTAATTATGTTTAAATTATCAACAGATTCAGAAAATGCTTTAATTAAAATGTTTGAGCTGAGAGATAACTAAAAGCATAGAGCTAATTGACAATTTGCCATCAAGTAATGGGTCTTAAAAGAGATAAACTAACCATGAACCATTAATCATGAATCACTAATCAATGAACAATTCTCTAGAAAAAGTAATCGATCTGGCGAAGAAAAAAAATATAGAAGCAGAAGCATACTATCTTACAAGTCAAGATACTCCCATTGAATTTGCTAATAATCGCTTGAAATCTTTGCAAACTAAAGCGGTAGAGGGAATTGCTTTAAGAGTTATTGTCGATGGGAAATTAGGATTTGCTAGTGCTAGCGATCTAAATCGCTTAGATGAGCTAGTAGATGCTGCGATCGCAACTGCGGCGATTGGTGATCCGGTAGAATTCGATTTTGCCAGCAATGTTCAGTTAATTGCTCCCGATAGTGATTATCAACTTCCTAGTACCGATAAATTAGTAAATATTGGGGAACAACTGATTGCCAGAGTTCATGAATATAATTCTGAGATCTTAGTCGATACCAGCTTCAATCTTGGCGCCACTGAGGTACAACTAGCAACCACGACCAATACCTATGCGCAACAAAGCGATAAGGGAATCAGTGCTAGTATCTCAGGTAATTTAGTACGAGGAGAAGATTTTTTACAAGCTTATTCCTATGAAATCACTAGAGATGAAGAACCTGATTATGATCGATTGGTAGAAGATCTGATCGGTAAATACCAAAAGGCAGAACGTAATGCTACCATCTCCAGCGGAACTTATCCTGTTTTGTTTACTCCCCTAGGAGCAGCTATGGCTATTGGGCGTTTATTCAAAACTATTTTATCGGGTCAAGCTGTGGTTCAGAAAGCTTCTCCTTTGATCGAAAAACTAGGGGAAAAGGTGTTTGATTCTCGTTTAACTCTCGCCGAAGATCCCACCTTTGGGGTCTCTGCCTGTCAGTTCGATGATGAAGGAACTCCGACCCAGAAAAAACTTTTAGTGGAAAATGGCATTGTCAAACAATTTTATTGGGATCGCCGTTGGGCTTCTCGCGGGGGCACAACTTCTACCGGCAATGGTTTTCGTAGGGGATTATCTCGTCCTAGTCCCAGTTTAGTCAATCTTTGCATGAGCCCTGGTAAAACTAGTTTGGCAGATTTAATTGCAGGAATCGAAGAAGGAATTATTGTCGATCAAGTATTAGGTGCCGGACAATCTAATCAATTAGCAGGAGAGTTTTCCGTCAATTTAGATTTAGGCTACAAAGTAGAGCAAGGCAAAATTGTCGGTCGAGTTAAAAATACGATGGTAGCGGGGAATATTTTTGAAGCTTTTAATAATTTAGTTGATTTAGGCGATCGCGCTCAATGGGTAGGGGGCAGTTCCTATTTACCCCATATTCTCTTTGCTAGTTTAGGAGTAGCTTCTAGAAATTAAACAATATTATTTCTGAGACCACATAACCCTGCGTAACCGATGCCGATCGCATCTACACTATCATCAATCGGTAACGACTCTAAACCAAATAAAACTTGAATCATATCTGCTACCTCCTGTTTCTTGGCTTTCCCGTTACCGAGGTGGCATTTCCAACTGGACTGATGAAGATATACGGGTAAAACCCCTGTGTCTCGATAACAGACTAAATTAATAACTCCAAAAGCTTGGAGTACTCCGCCAGCAGCTTTGATACTGCGGCCAAAAAAAGGCATTTCAATAGCTATATTTTGCGGTTGAAATTCCCTAACCAATTCGCCAACATCCTTTTCGATTTCCAATAATCTTTGAGGAGTCGCTAACTCTTTGGGGGTTTCAATCGTTCCATAATCAATTATTAATGGTTCTCCTGGTTTAGCTTCTTCTAAAATTGCCCAGCCAATAATAGCTAAACCAGGATCGATACCCAACCAAAATGGATTCATATAGTTAAAGGATGAAAGATGAAGGATGAGGAAGTTTTTATCAAGGATAAACGATCAAGGATGAAAGATGAGGAATGCTCTTCTTTTGGTTATTTTCCGATCTCCCAGTCTCGTAGCCTCCTCGTCTCTTGGGTTCCCAGTCCCCCAGCCTTCTTCTGGTTTTCCTTAACTTTCCTAACTTTCTGGTACAGATTCGGAGATGACTTCTAACTCCTCATGACGAAAATGAGATCTAAACTTTTTCTCAAATTTAACTAATACAGGCAAATTAGGACTGATCGGTCTTCCTTGCCAGTCTGTTAGGATATCGATTATATCTCCTTCCATTCCTTTAACGTCAAAGGGTTCTTTTTTGCTTTGGGGATAGTTATAGACAATTACAGATTCTTTAACACGGACGCGATCGCCAACCTTCATATTTTTTTGCTCTCTTAGACGTTCTCTTCTAGAAAAAATTAGATTATGATTCTTAGCAACTTTACCATTCTTAGAGTCAAAAAGACTAATATTTCTCTGATTCAGTTTTTTTCTAGGATTATGATGGAATCAGAAGACGGAAATACTTATTACGAAAATTAAAGCATTGTAATGTAGCTGTAACTTATATGAGTTTAACTATTCTTTGGCTCGTGGTGGGAATTGCTTTATGTCTATTAGAATTCTTCTTTCCCACTGCTTTTGTGGTTCTAATGATGGGATTTGCGGCTCTAGTAGTAGCGGGAGTATCTTTATTAATCCCTCATGCCGTATTTTTAGTAGGCTTATGGCTAATTCTCTCCACATCGTTTACCATTCTGTCCCGCAAACTATTGACGCCTCGGGCTAAAAGCCGGTATTTAGGAGATGACAAAGAAGGTACTATTATTTCCGCAATAGAGCCAGGGAGAACAGGAAGGGTTTTATATGAAGGGAATTCTTGGCGCGCTAAAGCAGCCGATCCGAGCATTGCGATCGCCGATGAGGAAATTGTTCATATTATAGAAATTAAAGGAAACACGGTAATTGTGTTACCAAAAGATTATTACTACCTTACAGACAGTTAACAAATTAAAAAATTCGATAATGGCCACTACCAGAGTTATCAAAGGAAAAGAACAGAGATCCCAAGCAATTTAGCTTACTTTTAACCGATCTGCTGTTCACTGATAACTGTTAACTGAACTATCTTCTGATACCTAAGCGAGCAATCAGTTTTTGATAGCGTTGATAGTCTTTTTTCTGAATATATGCTAAAAGACGCTTACGACGACCAATCATTTTTAATAAACCACGACGAGAAGAATGATCTTGTTTATTATTTCTCAGATGTTCGGTAAGCTGATTAATTCTTGTTGTCAGCATTGCCACTTGTAGATCTGCAGAGCCCGTATCGGTTTCGTGGACTTGATATTCTCCTATGATTTCTTGTTTGCGTTGTTGAGTTAAGGCCATAATTGTTTTATTTGAAAATAAGTTTAAACTCCAAACCAACATAATATCATTAATCAAACTTTCTCTTAGTGGCAGTCGTCGATTATATTCTGTAATAATTATGCATGCTTTGGCAAAAAGCTTGAAGCTTAGGGCTTAGAGCTATTGATCGCGAAGCTAGTTGTAACATTTTAGGCTGCAATAGTGAAATTTCCTCTCCGTTTTGGTTTCAACCCTAATTCCAGTAAGGACGAGACTATTCAACAGTCTGGTTTAGGAACGTTTGGAGGTGTCTATACTCCTTCAGTTTTGACAATTTTAGGCGTGATCATGTATCTGCGTTTTGGCTGGGTAGTCGGTAACGCGGGTTTGATTAATACTCTAATTATTGTCACAGTTTCGACGACGATTACTTTCTTAACAGCCTTGTCAGTATGTGCGATCGCTACTGATCGAGTAGTAAGAGGTGGTGGGGCATATTACATGATCAGCCGTTCTCTGGGAATTGAGCCTGGGGGCGCAGTGGGAATTTCCCTATATTTCGCCCAGGCGATCTCGGTGGCTTTGTATACCATCGGTTTTGCCGAAAGTATGGTGCGAACAGATTTATTTATTGGGATTACTAATGTGGGTTTTAATCTGCAAGATCTCAATCAAACTTATGTAGCTTTAATTATTACGATCTTAGTGGGAATTTTGGCAATCACTTCTGCCAGCATTGCGATCAAAGCTCAGTATTTCATTATGGTAGCGATCGTCTTATCCCTAATTTCTTTTGTCTTTGGCCATGCTGTACCTAATGTGGAAGTCCAGATGTTCTCGGCTCCTCCAGAAGATGCCGCCCCTTTTTGGACCGTATTTGCGGTCTTTTTCCCAGCGGTAACGGGAATTATGGCCGGGGTCAATATGTCAGGAGATTTAAAAGACCCAGTCAAATCAATTCCTAGCGGCACCCTCGCTGCAGTGATTACTGGATATGTAATTTACATGATTTTGCCACTTTTCTTGGCGTTTCGAGTCGATACCGCTAATTTAATCGACAACCCCTTTATTATGCAGCAAATCTCCTTTTGGGGACCAGCTATCTTATTGGGGGTTTGGGGCGCGACTTTAAGTAGTGCCATTGGCAGTATTTTGGGCGCACCTAGGGTTTTACAAGCCCTAGCCAGAGATGGGGTATTACCGCGCTGTCTAAGTTTTTTGGGGGAGGGACATGGTAAAGATGACGAACCCCGTAATGGCACTTTAGTTACTCTGGGATTTGCGATCGCTGCTGTTTGTATCGGAGATCTTAATTTAATTGCTCCCATACTGAGTATGTTTTTCCTGACAACCTACTTAGTACTCAATGTTGCCGCAGGAGTAGAAGGTTTTCTTCAAAGTCCCTCATTTCGCCCCACATTTCGGGTTCATTGGTCATTATCGTTGCTCGGTGCAGTGGGTTGTCTCTGGGTAATGTTTTTAATCGATGCGGGCTCAACTGTAATTGCCGCCGTAATTGTCTCAGGGGTATTTTTCTGGCTGCAACAGCGAGAATTGCGCACTACTTGGGGAGATGTGCGGCGCGGGATGTGGATGGCATTAATTAGCATGGGAATCTTCCAGATGACGGAAGAGGATGATACCAAAAATTGGCGACCTCATATTTTGGTACTTTCTGGCGCGCCGCAAAAACGTTGGTCTTTAATCGAATTAGCCGATGGTTTTAGCCATAATCGCAGTTTGATGACAGTTTCTAGTGTTTTACCGAGTGGTTCAAGGGATCTGGGACAACAACTCAAATTGGAAAGAACCATTCGTGATTATCTGCAAAAAAGAGGAGTCCAAGCCTTAGTGAGGGTGACAACCGCCAGCGATCCTTTTGATGGTGCCATGAGGCTGGTAGAAACCTATGGTTTAGGCCCCCTAGTTCCCAATACGATTGTTATGGGAGATAGTGAAGAGCCTTCGCGAAGAGCGCAATTTTGCCACGCGATCGCGCAAATTCATGCTAGTAAACGTAATGTGGTGATTTTTCGCGAAAATCAGCAACATAATTTCGGCGGTCGTCGTCGGATTGATATTTGGTGGGGAGGGCTCCAGGGAAATGGGAGTCTCATGTTGCTGTTAGCCTATTTATTGAGTACTGATATTAATTGGCGCAATACCCGTATTTTTCTGAAACTAGTGGCTCCTGATGAAGCAGGCGCAGCCTCAGCCAGGGAAAATCTCAAAAGTTATGTCAAGAAGTTACGCATTGATGTACAAACTCAAGTTTATACTTCTCAGGGGCGTCCGTTTGCTGAGATTCTCGGTCAATTTTCTAAAAATGCTGATTTAGTATTTTTGGGCATGGCAACTCCTGGAGAAAACTATATGGAATACTACGAAAGTCTCCAGGCTAAGGTAGTGGGTTTACCTTCTACGGTGTTTGTCCTTGCTGCACCAGAATTTGCTTTCGGAGACGTTTTAACAGAAAGTTAAGAAGAAGTAATGAGTAATAAGTTTGTGATTAAAAAATGAAAACTCGCAAAGAAAAATGGCGCTGTGTAGAAAATTGTGGTGCTTGTTGTCATCTCGATCCTCAAGATAGACCAGATTTAGCAGAATATTTATCTACTGAGGAATTGGAACTTTATCTTAGTCTAGTAGGAGAAGATGGCTGGTGCGTTAATTTTGATCATCAAACCAGAAAATGTAATATCTACGAACAAAGACCTCGTTTTTGTCGAGTACAGCCCGATATCTTTCAAGATATGTATGAAATAGCAATAACTGAATTTAATAATTTTGCGATCGCTTGTTGTCGGCAACAAATTACTGGAGTTTATGGTGAAGATAGTCCCGAAATAGATCGCTATAATCAGGCAATTATTGAGCGATCGAGTCTAAAAACTTAAAATTTCTAATATTTTTGACGGCGTACTGATACTTTTTTATTGTGTCTTTGCTTTTTGACGAGCGACCCTGCTGCCCTAAAGGATACACCTTCGGATAAGGTTTCCTCAGCAAGCGGTCATACCGAATCCGCATCTCAAAACCCCTTTTTCTTTGTTCCTGATAAAATCCTTCTGTCCTCTGTCTTGTCTAATTTTTAAGTGGGGTATCTAAATCGGATTCGGTATTAGTTTAAAACCTCCTAAAAGATATTAATTTAAAAATTTTAAATAACCTACTGTTTTGCCGAATTAACTATTTTGAACTCTACCCGTCGATTCTGTTTCCAAGCTTTCGAGTTTGAACCTTGCATAGCTGGGCTCTTTTCTCCATAGCTTGTTGTCGAGAGCATTTGAGGATTTACTCCTTGAGCTACTAAAAACTCTTTGACCGCTTGAGCGCGCATTTGACCTAAGTTGAAATTGTATTCCTCGGTTCCTCTTTCGTCAGTGTAACCTGATATTTGGATAGACAATTTCCCATTATTCTTCATCGACTTAGCCATTTGAAGTAGCTGTTCTTGAGCCTTAGCTGTGAGACCATAACTATCAAATTTGAAATAAACTTTCTCTAAATTAGCTCTTAAGTCAGATTCTTCTCTAGCCGCTACCAGGGTCGACTCCTCTGTTGGTTTGGTTCCGTTGATAGTTTCTGTTGGCAGTGACTTAGTTGAAGTTGCGCTCTGTGTTGATTTAACTTGAGTCTGTTGAGGAGCTGTTGCACTCTGTGTTGATGACGCAATCGGAGTTGACCCTGGATTTTGTGATTGTTTCTTTTCTGTCATGCATCCAGCAACTAAAACCGCTAATACTGGAATCAATAACGAATGTTGAACAGCTGATTTAATGGAAATCCTTTTCATATCAAAATTAGTAACTAAAATAAAAACTATATTTATTGTTCCCATTTGAAATATATAGCTAACACATTTTATGATTTTTAGATCTAAATATCAGAATCGATTAAACAAAGCTTTTATAAACTAATTTAACTTCCTTGGTAGTAATCTCATTGGCTCCACTACTTTTACTGATGCATTTCTATGTGCAACTTGATGGAGATGTTTAGATAGTGATCGCCCACCAGGTCGAGTGTTATGTAAGGCTTTTTCTTCTGGAGTACGATTTTTCGCAAAGGTTAATTTTTCTGCTATTTTTAAGACGAGATCGCGCAGTGCCTCGCTTTGCGAAACCTCAAAGAGATCCGCTTTGCGGTGCTTATTCTTCCTATGTTTCAATTACCTGGGGAATATATTGGCTTAATAGATTGGAATAGGAAGTGGCATCAAAAGTAATGGTCATTTTTCCACTTAAAATTTGTCAAAAAATAAATGACCCTTTGTACTCTTTTATTTTGAGAGTAAAATTACAAATCGCAAATTGTGCTTTGGATCTTTTCAACTATGAGGCGATTAAATTCTGTAATAGAAATTAATTTATCTCTAGGCATAACTGAATGATAGTTAAGATCGAAGAATATGATTGCTTTTTCTAATTATCTATGGTTGAACCAATTACTTTAATTGCTACTTGGGGTCTGACAAGCACAGCTAAATTTCTTTATAAGTCAGTCTTAAATGAGTTAAACAAAGATACAACCAAAGCTGGCTGACGGACAGAAGTGCTTGAAAGCGAGATAGAGCAACAACATTAATAGAAAAAGGGAGACTGTTCATGGGAAGCTGAAAATGCATTTTTTTAGACTCTAAATCTGGTGCTTTTAAATTAGAGGAATCTCGAATTCGTTCTGCCAAAGCACTAGAACGTTTATATTTAGTGGTAGCATTAGCTCTTCTGTTTGCTACTACTCAAGGAATGGCTGTGCAAATTCAAGGTCTCAGAACTCAAGTAGACGCACATTGGAAGCGTGGTCTAAGCTATCTTAAAATCGGTTTACGATGGCTCAAAGGAGTTCTCAATAAAGGTCGCACTTTGTTCTCTCCTATTCCTTTGCTTACTCAAGACCCTCAACCTTGTTTTGCCTCCAAGAAAGCTAAAAAACAATACTATGAGGCTATTTGGTTCTCTCGAATTCAAGATTTGAAATGTCGCGCCTGATTAGGCTTTACTGAAATATGTCAGGCAGTCAGCTAAAAACCTTACCTTAATGTATTTATCTGTATTGTATGCGATCGCGATAAATATATTCATAGAAAATAATTTTATTGCACTACATCTATTACTAGCAAAATTATCTGTGTTTATCTGTGGACAATATTAAAATCTTAAAAATTAAAATAATCAAAGAATATTGACAATTTTCTGTATTTAATTATTGTTGGGTTTTTCTATGTGCAACCCAACCTACTTATTACTACTTATGACTATAGTGTTATCGGTCAGAGAGTTATAAAATTTGATAGTTTTGAGATTCTTGTAAAAAATTTTCTAGCCAATATTTTAAATAATAAGTCGCATAACAATCATCTTCGTTGTAACTAAGAATAGCATCTAATAAAGAACTATCTTGTGTTCTGAGCCAATTATCATACCAACAAACACATTGATCGCCACCAGCTTTTGCTTCACGCCACTCGAAACCAAGCCAATTTGCCAAAGATTTTAAAGAATAACTTTCTACGGGAAGAATAACCGAACGAGTGACCCAATGATGAATATCTACACAACGATTTAATAGGGCTTTTGTTTCTCTGTATGGTGTATTATATAAACCTGCAAGTCTTTTAATCGTATCTATTTCATAATCAGAAAAGTGAAAAATTGGCACATTAGGATGAGCCATCACAAACTCTAAAAATTCTTGCCAAATCTTTTCTTCTTGCTCAACATTCTCTGCTAAAAAAGGATAAAATTCTTCAGTATTATTAACCCTATCTATGGCAAGAATTCCCAATAAATAGTCAAGATTGCGATCAGGTTCAGCTTCAATATCAAAATAGAATTCGATCGCGTGACGGGGAAGATTGTGATTGTCCTGTATATTATAGTTAGTTTTAATTAAGGGTGTTTCTAATAATAAAGAACGAGCCTGTTGTTGCAGTTGGCTCGCAATCTCTTTACCAATTTTTTCCGCCATTTGGCTTTGGTTAGCCGCCGCGATAGATTCTAAACTATCTAATCCCAGCTCTAACAAAGATTCGTAACGTTTGGGAGTAATTCCTGGAACTAAAGATAGATGTTGCTGTGATTTAGCATGATTGTGACAGTAACCATGCCAATGACATAAACTACAGCGCTGACGAGAAATAAAGACTTCTGGGGTTTGTTTGGTGACTAACATCTCGATACAATCATTCACGATGTTGTACATCCTGGGCAGCCAATATTCTAAATTAATTTGATAATCATTTTGTTGGCGGAGAATTAATGTCGATTGAGGCGGTAACTCTCCAGTAATTGCCGCTACTATTTGAGCATGATAGGCAGCTATTAATTTATACTCTGGTTTAGGACGACGACCTAATTTAATATTTACAGGAATATAGGTCCAGTCACCAAAAATAGATTTGCCTGGTTGTTTAATTAATAATGTTGGGTCGGCAATTAAGGTAATATCTTCTGAAGTGAAGGTAGGATCAATTCCATCGGGAAGTTCAATTTCCGAATTAACTAAACTAGCTTGCCAATCTGATAGATCGATATGTAGTTTGCCATTATAAATACATTCAACCCCTTGGCTCATTAAATCAAAAGTTTGCCGCGATCGCAATAACCAATCTTTTTTCTTCGCTTCTGGTTGGTGATAAACTAAAGATCGCTCTTCAAGCACTGTATCTATATGAAGTTTATTTTCTCGTTTTAGTTTGAGCAGAAATTCTTTAGTCGGCTCTCTATATTGATAAGATCCATATACTTCGAGGAAGGTACGACGGCGACAACGCTTGTAGTTTAGTAATAGTTCGTCAGTTAACAGCATTACATAGGGATTGGGGTTTAGGTTTTAGGAGTTAGGTGTTTAGGTATTAGTAGGTATGAGAGAGTCTAGATGATTTTTAACACATAATTAATGATTACTGTTTACTATTAACTGAATATGAGCGATCGCTTAAGAATCACGATAGAAGAACAACGCCAGCAATTTCCAGGTTTGCTCAATAAAACCTATTTTAACTTTGGTGGGCAAGGAACGATGTCAGATGGAGTCTTGAATACAATCATCGAGGCTCATAAATTTATGCAACAAGCTGGTCCCTTTTCGATAGAAGTTAATGATTGGATACAGAAACAAGTTGCTTTAACCAGAAAGGCGATCGCAAATGAATTAGGAACTACTGCTAATAGGATTACTCTGACAGAAAATGTTACTGTTGGTTGCAACATTCCTCTTTGGGGTATGGATTGGCAACCAGGAGATAGTATTTTAATGACCGACTGCGAACATCATGGTATTATTGCTACTGTTGAAGAAATTGCCCGTCGTTTTCAGTTAGAAGTCGAAATTTGCCCTATTGCGCAAACTCTTAACCAAGGAGATCCCACAGAATTAATTAAAGAATATTTAACGCCTCAAACTCGTTTAGTCGTTATCTCCCATTTACTTTGGAATACAGGACAATTGTTACCCCTCAAAGAAATAGTTACCGCTTGTCACAATTACAACCAGAGTAGACAACAAATTCAAGTTTTAGTTGATGCAGCGCAATCTGTCGGCTCATTACCGCTAAATTTACCTGAGTCAGAAGTGGATTACTATGCTTTTACTGGTCATAAATGGTTATGCGGCCCTGCAGGTGTGGGAGGATTATATATTAGCGAACCTGCCTTCACGACACTCAATCCTACTTTTATTGGTTGGCGAAGCATTGAAACCGATATCAAAGGACAACCTCAAGCCTGGAAAACTAACGGTAAAAAATTTGAAATTGCCACTTCGGCTTATCCAGAGTATATAGGATTAAGAGAAGCTATCGCAGTTCAGCACCAATGGGACGATACCACAGCGAGATATCAAAGAATCTGTCAATTAAGTCAGTATTTATGGTCAAAATTACAGGAAATAGATGGTCTTATTTGTTTAAAAAACTCTCCGCCAGAAGCAGGTTTAGTTTCGTTCTATCTAGAAAATCAAGATAGCAATAGCGTAGTCGAAAATCTCGAACAACAGGGCTTTCTGCTGAGAACTCTGGCAAATCCTTATTGTATTCGAGCTTGTGTTCATTATCTGACTTTAGAAACAGAAATTGACAATTTAGTTACTGCCTTAAAACTAATGATTGCTAAGGGATAAGAATTAAAGCACAGATTTTTTTTTATCTTGAAACAAGAATTTTGACTTAATTAAAAAAGCGATCATGCGATCGCTCTTCAAGATATGGGCCGAGTTGGATTTGAACCAACGTAGGCGTAGCCAGCGGATTTACAGTCCGCCCCCATTAACCACTCGGGCATCGACCCCTTTGTTTCCACGATTACTAATCGTATCACAGATTTTCTTGATTGCAACAAAATAGAGAATTTTCTTGCTGTGGAATATTATCCACGGATAAGCATGAGCTTTAAATAAATAAGAGAATTAAATTATGCTGAGAGCTTAGGTGTTTTTTTGAAATAGGTATACCAGGCTTTGAGCGGATTTATCAGTCCCTTTAGGGGCGCATCGTGATGCTCCCCCAAGCCAGTGGTATGTTCTCGATCAGAAATCACCTTAAGGCTTCAAGCTGGTCACATAGTATAGGCAGATTGTAAAGCCCAAATAATAAGTACTGTGATACTACCAAAGACCAAAACGGCAGAGATAGCAATCAGCTTGGGGCTATCTGCCCCTTTAAATTTCATGATTCCGCGGTTTAAATCTGACATACCAAATTCTCTCTCTAGATTAAATTACCTTGCTGTAAGAGTTAATGGACAAAAGGCGATCGTAAATCATACGCTAATGGTTGATTTACGATGTCATTATACTTGGAATACTCTTTGATGTCAGTGAGCAAAAAATTTATTTCAAGATCAAAATGAACATTAAACATTAAATATTTATTATTAAAAATACTATCATTTAAATATCTAATTTCTAATTTTTAATTTGCGCTAGCCATTGCTCATATCTAGCTAACAACGATCGCGTGACAGATTGTAATTGAGTTCTTTCTAATTCGTGAAGTCCCTGAGGATCGAAACGATAGCGATAATGGAGTTGGACAATGACTTGTAAATCAGTGATTAGATCAGAGGGAGTTTGCTGATCTTCTTGTAATCTTGCTAGCCAAGCGTACCAAGTTTCACTAGGGTTACGGATGATCTGGGATTTTTTTAAAGCTGTTTCTATTAAATAAATTTCTGAATCTATTCCTAAACGCCGATCTTCATTACTCATTACTTTAGAAAATTCATATTATTTACTAATAATTTTGTTGCTTCTTCTGCCGGTAAAGGTTTACTAAATAAATAGCCTTGAATATATTCACAACCTAGATTTTTCAACAGATCTTTTAATTCTTCTGTCTCTACTCCTTCAGCTACAATATTAAGATTTAGTCCCTGTCCTAGGGTAATAACCGCATCGATAATTGCGATATCTTGAGAAGAATGATTTAAATCTTGAATAAAAGAACGATCTATTTTTAAGGTACAGAAAGGAAACTGTTTGAGATATCCTAACGAAGAATAACCAGTACCAAAATCGTCCATAGATAGAGAAATTCCCAGCTCATAAAGTTCTTTAAGAATAGCTTTAGCCGATTCTGTATCCTGCATAGTAATACTCTCAGTAATCTCTAACTCTAAAAAATCTGGTGCCAATTTAGTTTGCCGCAAAACATTAGTAATCATAAATACTAAATCTGTATGTTGAAACTGGCGCACTGATAAATTAACTGACATCTTAATCGGAGATAATCCCATTTCTTGCCAAGCTTTATTTTGAGCGCATGCCGTTTTCAATACCCATTCACCAATGGGAATAATTTCGCCATTTTTTTCTGCTAAAGGAATAAATATATTGGGAGAAACCATTCCCTCTTGTGGATTATTCCAACGTAAAAGTGCTTCCATTTTAGCAATTTTACCCGTAAAAATATTAACTATTGGTTGATAATAAAGTACAAATTCATGGTTTTTTAAAGCAGAATGTAATGAATTTTCTAAGATCAATAATTTTTGAGCTTGAGAATTAAGAGTCGAATCGTAATATTGATAAGTATTGCTACCAATTTGTTTAGCTTGAGATAAAGCTGCATCCGCATTTTTTAATAAAGTTTCCGCATCTTGACCATGTTCGGGATAAGTGGCGATACCAACACTGCCAGTAATGTGAATTTGTTTATTGTCAATTTGAAAAGGATATTTTAATACTTCTAAAATTCTTTTGGCGATCACGCTGGCAACTTCTAGATCCTTAATTTGAGGCAATAACAGAGTAAATTCATCATTTCCCCAACGAGTGATTAAATCTTTTCCTTGAAGGCAATTTTTTAGCCGTTGCACCACTGACTGTAACAAGCGATCGCCGATTTGATGACCTAAAGTATCATTGATAATTTTAAAGCGATCTAAATCGACAAACATTACCGCTAGCAAATGGGAATTAAATTCAGCTTTAGTGATAGCCTCAGATAGTTGGCATTTTAAAATAGTGCGTTTGGGTAATTGGGTCAGAGTATCGTGGAGCGCTTTCTGGCGAGCGATCGCTTTAGCCTGTTCTTTTTCGGTTACATCTCGAAATCCCCAAACTCGACCCACTACTTCCCCTTCTAACTTTTGAGTTTGAAAATAGGATTCTAATATTTTGCCATTATTTAATTTTAAAAGCTGATATTTTTGAGCATTAGATTGGAAGTTTTCTGCTTTTAAATTGCACACAAAAGGTTCAGCAAGCTTGTTATAAATTAAAGCTAAAATTTGGTTACTGTCTCCGGCAATAGAATCTGGGTGAATTTGCCAAAGGGAGAGAAATTGTTGATTAAAAATAACTACAGTACCTTGATTATCTAAAACCAAAATGCCATCATCAGCAGCTTCAAAAGTTGCTCGCAAAAGATCGAGAGATTTTGATAATTTCTCATTAGTTTGCTTCAATAAAATATTTTGCTCAACTAATTGTGTTTCCTGTCGGTAACGCCGTAAAGCTTCTTTGACAGTTAAAATTAAATCGGTTTCGTCCCAAGGTTTAGTGATATAGCGATAAAGAGCCGCCTCATTAACTATATTGCCAATAGAATTCGCTCTAGCTTGACCTGTTAAAAGTATCTTGAGAGTTTTAGGATAGGAAACATGAAGTTGAATTAAAAATTCATCTCCCGACATTCCTGGCATCATTTGGTCAGAAATAACTAAAGCAATACTTATTCCTTCTGCTTCTAATTCTGCACAAAGAGCCAGTGCTTCGTAACCGTTAGAAGCTAATTCAATGTCATAATCATTACCAAGACTTCGTTTTAGTTGTTCTCCTAAACTACAGAGAATAATGTCTTCGTCATCGACACAAATAATTGCAAATCTACTCATTTTTTTATTTTCTTATATATTTAAGTTATTGATTAAAAAATTTACTGTCTGTAAGGTAAACAATCCCTAGTCTGAACTCAATTAATTTATAAAAAGTTAATTTTGTGCACCTTACTTAAATAGTGTTAATTGATTGGCAGTAATAATAATTTGTGATAATTCTTCTTCTGTCCAGGGTTTAGATAAGCAAGCATGAAGATTTGCTTCTTTTTTAGCTCGCTCAATAGCAGTTTCATCAGCTTGCCCTGTGAGCATAACTGTAATCAGTTCGGGAAAGCGTTGGTGAATTTGAATTAAAAATTCATCTCCTTTTGTTCCAGGCATTAGCCAATCAGAGACAATAACAATAATCTTGATTTCGTCCGATTCTAATTCTTCAATGACTTCCCAAGCTTCTGCAGCACTTTCAGCCATTTCATAAATAAAGCGATCGCCAAATTTACGTTTTAGTTGTTCTTTTAAGCTATCTAAAATAACAACTTCATCATCAACACAAATAATTGCAGATTCCGACATAATTATATTTTGCTTAGTTATTTACTAATTATTTAATTTATTTATTGATTGATAGCAGGAAGACAAACAGCAAATTTAGTTTGTCCTGGTTTACTATCAAAGGTAATAGTTCCTTGATGTTTATCAATAATTTGTTGACTGATATGTAATCCTAAACCACTACCTTCCCCGATGGCTTTAGTAGTAAAAAATGGTTCAAATATTTTGTCTTGGATATCTGGGGGGATGCCAGATCCTGAATCGCATATTTCTACTTTGACTCTATTATTTTTTAACTTAGTACTAATAGTTAATTGACCTTGTTCTTGCATAGCTTGAATAGCATTATGAATCAGATTAGTCCAGACTTGAATCAACTCATCGGGATAACACCAAATTTTCGGAATATCTTGGTAATCACGGATGACTTTAATATTCCGTTTCAGTTGATTATGATAAATTTCTAGTACAGTTTCTAAGCCATCTTTAATTTGTACTAATTGCTTGTTGCCACTGGTATCGAAATGGGCATAGTTTTTCAGGGCAAAGACAACTTTAGAAGCTTTTTCTACTGAAGTGATAATGGTTTGATTATTGCCGAACAAACGAGTTAGATTATATGCTAAACTCAAAATCCAATCTACCTGGGCATGTTTAAGTAAAGACAGACAAGATTCTATTTCATCCGTAATTCCGATATCAATCAGTAAGTCGGCAATATTTCTCGCATTATCAATATTTTCTTCTTTGAGCTGTTGTGTTATCCGACGTTTTAAAGGACGTTTTTCACTTGAAGAAAAAAATGGTTTACTCATGATGACGCGATCGAGTAAGCAGAAAAAAATATCCGTTTCTTCTTCATTGAGATATTGGGATAATTTGGGTAATTCAGCGATTACTTCGATCAAAGCTTTGGCATTATTACCAGCTGAAGCTTGAATCGCTCCTAAAGGAGTATTGATTTCATGGGCAACACCAGCTACTAATTGACCTAATGCAGCAAGTTTTTCCTGCTGAATTAAATGCTGTTGAGCCAGCTTAAGTTCTTTGACAGTTATTTCTAGATTTCTGGTCTGATGTTTAAGCTGATCGATATATTCTGCTTGTTGCAAAGCTAGTGCCAATTGATCGGAAATCTGCACCATTAAGTTGATTTCCGATTGTTTCCAGACTCGGATATCATCATTTTGATATGCGCCAAGTAAGCCCCAAAGTTTTGCTTCTTGAAAAATCGGTACGATGAGGTAGGCTTTGGCTTGATATTTTTCTAAGGATTGGATGTAACAATCGGGAAAACCTTTCGTGTAGATGTCATTGACAGCAGTGAATTTTTTCTCGCTAGAGTATCTTCCTCCCTGAGTTTCCTGGAAAAAGTTATCGTATTTGACAATATCTCCTTGTTCTCCTAGAGACCAATCTCTGAGAAGACACCGATTTTGCTGAATATGATCGTTACTGAGAACTCCATTGTTATTTTGCTCAACTAACAAAGAAACCCAGCCACTAGCTACTGATTCAGCGACTACTTGACCTGTCCAGTCGAGATTAAATTGATAAATTATCAGGCGATCACAATTTAGTGCCTGACGCATCTCTTGAGTCGTGACTTTAAAGATCGTCTTGATATCTTGAGAGCGACGGATTTTATTAATGATAGTTGCCGTAGCTTTAGTTCGTTCAGCAACTACTACTTCTAATTGAATTTGTTGTGGGTCTTCTGTCTGAGATTGATAATTGCTCATTGATAACAGTTAGCCAAATACTATCTCTAGTTTGTCCTGGCTTAATGTCAACGGCAATACGTGAATCTAAGGAACAAGAAACGGGAGCAGAGGGAGCAGGGGCAGCAGAGGGGGCAAGGGAAGTCACCCATGGGCACCTCGATTAATTGCCTTATTGCGAAAATCACTAACGTTATACCAAGCTATTCTCAATAAGTGCCTGTATTTTTCGAGGTGCCCCCATGACTTATTACTTACCCTTCTTCCTTCCGATCCGAGGGAATGGCGGCAATAATGGCATCAATTACTTTAGAGATATAAATAACTTCTAAACCAATATCATCAGGGAAGGCTTGACCTTTAGGCACGATCGCCCTTTTAAACCCTAGCTTAGCTGCTTCTTTAAGACGCAATTCCATTTGCGATACTAATCTGACTTGTCCGCCTAAACCAACTTCCCCAATTAAAACTGTGCGAGGATCGACAGTGCGATCGCGGAAACTGGCAACAATTGCGATCGCGACTCCCAAATCAGCAGCGGGTTCACTAACTCCTAACCCGCCCGCAGAAGCGACATAGGCATCAAGTTTTGATAAGGGAATTCCGACTCTTTTTTCTAAAACAGCAAGAATTTGCTGCAGGCGACTGTAATCTACGCCAGTAGTCGAGCGCCGGGGAGAAGCATAACTAGTGGGACTAACTAAGGCTTGCAGTTCCACCACAATGGGTCTTGTGCCTTCGCAAGCAACAATAGTTGATGTTCCTGGCGAAAATTCATCCCGGTTTCCCAAGAATAATTCGGAAGGATTATCCACTTCTACTAACCCCTTGTCCGCCATTTCAAAGATGCCAATTTCATGGGTTGCCCCAAAACGATTTTTTACCGAGCGTAATAAACGATGGGAAGCATAGCGATCGCCTTCAAAATAGAGTACCGTATCTACCAAATGTTCCAAGACCCGAGGGCCTGCGATCGCGCCTTCTTTGGTAACATGGCCGACAATCAGTAAGGTAATATTTTCCCTTTTGCCTACTTGCATCAAAGCAGAAGTACATTCTTTAACCTGGGCTACCGAACCAGGAGAAGAAGTCAAAGCTGCAAAATGAATAGTTTGTATACTATCAATAACTGCTACTTGAGGCTTTAAAGATTCTAATTCCCGTAAAATCTCTTCTAAATCAGTTTCTGGCAAAACATAGAGATTTTTCTCTAAAGTATCCTCAGTTTCTTGCTTACTTACTTTAGTATGTTTGCCATGATTACCATTACTATTTACGTTAACAGCATGAGTTTCTTGAGGTTCTTCGGTTCCGCGCACGCCCAAGCGGGAAGCTCTTAACTTAATCTGCTGTCCTGACTCTTCCCCAGAAATATAAAGAATGCGAGGCAATCTGATAGATAATTGATTAGCAACCTGTAACAGTAAAGTCGATTTTCCAATACCAGGATCGCCCCCGATTAGTACCAAAGAACCAGGAACAATGCCTCCACCCAAAACTCGATCCAACTCTCCATAACCGGAAGGAAAGCGAGCTTGGACATCATTATTAATCTCCGAAAACTTCATTGACACCCGCGGCTTAGCGCTACCAGTGTCATGCTTATGGTTACGAATACTAGACTGCCATCCCCCCCGACTATGTCCAGTAGCATCAATTTCTATCGGTTCTTCAGAAATTGTTCCAAATTCTTGGCATTGTTTACATAAGCCAAACCACTGATTGTACTCGGCTCCACAATTACTACATTCATATATTTGTTTTGCTTTCGCCATATTATTGTTTGTAACGAGGTTGAAATCCCCTAGTATGCTAGTAAAAAAGCTTATACCTAACAGCTTATAGCTTATAGCTAATCGCAAAGCGATGGTAAATGTTAAGAAATTTAAAAAAAATACTCAATTATACTCAATTACTGGATACAACTCTTAAAGAATCCCAAAATACCTCAAAAATAAAGTAAATCTGAAAAATGCCCAAATTTGGCAAAAATCAGTGGAGACTCAAGCTAAATAGATAGCGTGAAAGAGATATTCTAGATACAAAGGTAAGGAAAAATTAACGTAAAGTTCAGTAAATTAACTTAGATTAAGGAGCGTAGCTTAATTGGAAACCCATAAAGAAAAAATATTAGTAGTTGACGACGAAGCTAGTATCCGTCGTATTTTAGAGACTCGCCTTTCCATGATTGGTTACGATGTGGTTACAGCAGCCGATGGGGAAGAGGCTTTAGAGACTTTTCGTGGTACCGAACCGGATCTCGTAGTATTAGACGTAATGATGCCTAAACTTGATGGTTATGGTGTTTGTCAGGAATTACGCAAAGAATCCGACATTCCCATTATTATGTTGACGGCTTTAGGGGATGTTGCCGATCGTATTACGGGTTTGGAGTTGGGTGCCGATGATTATGTAGTAAAACCTTTCTCTCCCAAAGAATTAGAAGCCAGAATCCGCTCTGTGTTGCGTCGAGTTGATAAGAATGGGGCTCCAGGCATTCCTAGTTCGGGAGTTATTCATGTTGGTTCGATTAAAATTGATACTAACAAACGGCAGGTTTATAAAGGGGATGAGCGTATTCGTCTGACCGGCATGGAATTTAGTTTACTGGAATTGCTAGTCAGTCGTTCAGGAGAACCTTTTTCTCGTTCAGAAATTTTACAAGAAGTTTGGGGTTACACTCCAGAACGTCATGTAGATACCCGAGTAGTTGATGTTCATATTTCTCGCCTTCGTGCCAAATTAGAGGATGATCCGAGTAATCCCGAATTAATCTTGACTGCCAGAGGAACAGGCTATTTGTTTCAACGTATTCTAGAAATAGGAGAGGAATAATTCTATAAAATAATATGCTTATTTACGCCTATGTCTCTATAGACGAATTTGAATGAGTAAGTCAGATCCTAATAGAATAATCCGTTTATTGCCGATCGCCGTGGGAGGATTGGCAGGTACCTTGCTGCTGATAAATCGTTTGCTAACTGAACAGTTGACTAGTTCCCAATCTCGTTCTGATGCTTTAGGTATTATTGAGGGTGCAACCTTACTCTTAGTAGGTGTTTTATGGCAGCAGATTCAAGCCCGTTCTCCTGAAACAGTAACTTTAGTAGGCGAGTCGGGTTTTGAGTTAGCCCCAGAGTTACCCGATAATATAAAGACAGAATTGGCCTGGGCTTCCCATTTATTATTAACCAATACCGTAACGCGATCGCTTGTTGTTTACTATGACGGCAAAACTCTCCTCCGCCGTGGCATTTTAGGAAACAATTCCGCAGTAAATCCCGGCGCCATTGTCAATAAGGTTTTAGAAAAACAAAAGCCTATTTATCTAGTAAGTCTCAAGCTTTATCCTGGAAAAGTAGAATTTGATTATTTACCAGAAAATATCCAAGGAATCATTTGTCAGCCTATCGGAGAAAAAGGGGTTTTGATTCTCGGTGCTGATGCACCTCGTAGTTATACCAAACAAGATGAGAACTGGATTGAAGGGATTGCTGATAAGTTAGCCGAAAGTTTAAGGAATTAGGTATTTCGGGAGCATAACTACGGATTAAAATGCTTATTAATAATAGAGTTATTCAAATAAAAAACTATTACGATAAGGTTATAGTCTAATGATAGTCAGTACTTCAGAAACAGCTAAAATATTAAATATCTCTTCTGCTCATCTAAGAGTTCTTCTTCTTTTTTGAGATATAAGAATTAAGCGATCGCCAATTAAAGTGCGATCGCAATAATGAGCAATTAATGTAATTATGTTTCTGAGGGAGTCGATCTGGCAAAAGTAGGAGTTAAATATGCTACCAATGCGCCCAAGGTAAATCCGAGAACATTACGGAACAAAGGCAACCAATCAGCAGTACGACTAACCACAGGACCAATGCCAAAGGCCAGGAATAAAATTCCCCACAAAGGGGACATAATCAAAGCCCATTGCCAAGCAAAAACTTGATTCTCCTTACGAGGCACACCAGCGAAACCAAAAATTACCCCACCGACTAAAGAACTAATCAAAGTTAAGATCCACTGTTCTCTGGGTAAACCTGGTACGACATTACATCCATTGTCTGCTAATAAACAACCTTTAACTACATCTAAAGCTTTAATGATCGCGATGTTTTCTCCATGATCCTGCACATAGAACATATTGCCAAAGCGAGTTTGTAATTCGATCCAAAAGGTACGAGGCATTAGTTCATAAACTTCATCACCGATACTAAAAGCTAGGATATTCCCACCTTTGCCATCTGCTACTAAAAGAATCGTTTTATCGTCTAATCCCCAATACTTGATAACTGCCCTCCCAGGAGTTTGATCATATTGAGTTAAAACTCGCATTTTCCAGCCAGTTTCTGCCTCAAATTCTTCTAATTCTTGAACTAGAGATTCTTCTTGCAGACTGGGTAAATAATTTGCCAGATCTACTACAGGGGTTACATAATCAGGTAATAATTCTGGATTATTAACTGCCCAAGCTGGGGAAGCAAACCAAGTAGTAACAATAATTAGACAAGCTCCAAAACTAACTAGTAATTTTTTAAAAAAACCTTTTTGCATAAGTCCTAGATTTAAAAACTCCTTAATAAATAAGTATTTTTTGGTATTTTTTATTATTCTTTACACTTCTTTACTTATTTTAAAGCGATCCGCTAGGTTTAGCTTAATAAAATTAAATATGCTTAAGGTCATTATTGATCAGAGCCGGTTGTTCTCCAAGTTTTCCAAGCTGCTTTAAAGCCAACAAATATGCTACGAGTACCTGTTTGGGCTTGTTGTACCTGCTCTTTGGTAGTGGTGATGGTGTTATCTATTTGTTTAACTATTCCAGTTGCACTTTCAATTCCTTGGTCTATGTCTTCGGTAAGCTGATTGAGTTCGGTTCCTGTTAGACGAACTGCTTTTAGGGTAGGAGGAATTTCTTTATTCAGAGTATCAAGTAGTTTTTCTGCACTACGAGCAGTATTAGCCAGTTGTTGTAAAGTGGGAATAGCAGCGATCAGTACGGCTATTAAGCTGATGACGACTAGACACAGAGATATTTCTAACCAAAATAAAGGATCGAGCATGAATTGTGACAAGTTAAAAGTTAGTTAGGATCTCGAACAAATTTGCTTTAGGATGTCGGAAATCTATCTTCTTCGGTACGATTGTTTTGTTTAGAAGTCGTATCAATAGTTTGAATCACTTGATTGTTACTCTTAGCTTTTTCTAAGTTACTAGCTTCTATGCCTGCTGCGATCGCTTTTCGCAGTCTTGTTAAGGTATCATCCCAATTTTCTAATGCTTCTTCAGAAAGACGATGGGCTTGTAATTGGATAGAAGTTGATAAATCTTCAGCTAATTCTGGTAGAGCATCTGCTGATTTTTTAATTACTTTTCGTGTTTCTTGCCCAGTACGAGGTGCAATTAAGAGACCGATTATAGTCCCTAGCGCACTACCAATGGTTAAACCAGCAATGAATGTACCCGTCTTATTGTCCCTTGACATTCTCTTATTCCAATCTACGTCTAACTTTATTAAAGCTTATCACTAATTGCTAATGGTTAATAGCTAATCGCTAATAGTTGATAGACTTTCTCTTGTTTTTCTGAGCTTTCCCCTCTCGCTCTTTCCTAATTTCCCATATTATTTATTAAGTACTAAAGCACAATTTTTGAGAAATTTTCTTCCCCAAGACTACACGCCCCTAATAGCTCATACTTATCAATCTTGGATAATTAATTTTGTACGACTACTTATTAATTGAATGTAATAACCATCCACCTATTCCTAATCCTAAAAAGTTAGGAGTCCAGGCCGACAAGAAAGGTGATATAAAGCCGACAATACCTAAAGCATTTGTGGTAAAACCTAATATATAATAACTAAAAACAATTACGACACAAATCCCAAATCCTTGACCTCTACTAATAGTATAATGGGCAGAACCTAGAGTTGCGCCTACTAAGGAAAAGACGAAACAAATACTAGGAAAAGCCATTTTTTGTTGAATTCTTACTTGAAATAAACGAATATTTTTAAGGTCACCACTATTAGCAATTAAGTTTAAGTAGGTTTGTGCTTGACGTAAATTCATCTCTTCGGGACTTCTCTCGGATGTAACTACTTTAAAAAAAGTTTCAGGCAATGGGATTTCTTGATTATTAAACTGTTCTATTTCTGTGGAGCTTAGGCTGTCTGACAATATTTCTTGTTGTCCTTCGATTAATTCCCAGACTTCTTTTTGCTGATCCCATTGGGCATATTTAGCTGTAATAATCTGATTTGATTCATTCTGTGACCAAGTAATGATAGTAACATTTATTAATTGTTTACCATCAAATTTTTCAGCATAATATAATCTTTTAAGTTGTCTTTTATTTAGTGCTGAATATTGATATTCTGGATAAAAAATATCTTTTCTTTGTAAGTTAAATTCCGTTTCTCCAATAAAAGGATTTTGTAATATAGTAGCTTGATAATTAGCTGCGGGGACAACTAATTCATTGAAAAAGAAAGTCATTCCTGTGATTAAAATACTAAAAGCGATCGCTGGTGTAATGATACGATATAAGCTCATACCCACACTACGAAAAGCAATTAATTCGCGATCGCTATTCAACCGACCATAAACTAGTAGAGTTGTCAGTAAAGTTCCGATAGGAAGAGCATAAGCCGCATATTCGGGTATTTTTAGGAAAAATACCAAAATTGCAATAGCTAGAGGTAAATTATGTTCGTTGATTTTATAAGTTAAATCAGAAACTGTACCAATAGTTACCCCGACTGAAGTAAATAAACTAACACTAAATATAAAAAAAACTGTTATTTTATCAAAAATATAACGATCTAGGATTGATAATTGGAATGGGGTTAATTTCAATATATGTGTAATTAATTTTAATTTGTGATGGTTGATTGAACTTATCTTGTGATCCCCGTCTCCCTGGTCTTCCTGATCTCTTTCATCTCACCTATTTTCTTGGTCTCTATTAATTCCATTCTTCTTGATTCTTTACTTCTGTTTGCAGGAGTTTTTCTCTAAATTTTTGCCATTGACTAGAACGAGCAACTGTGTCTTCTATCAAAAATCCTTTCTCTAAATATAAAATGCGATTCGCAAATTTGGCACTTAGTTCTAGTTGATGATTGACCATCATAATAGTCATTTCCTGATTTTTCGCTAAGGAATTCAACAAAGATAAAAGACGATCACTGGTTCCCACATCCAAAGCAGATGTGGGCTCATCTAACAGTAAAATTGTCGGTTGCATTACTAGAGCACGAGCGATCGCAACTAACTGTCTTTGCCCCAAGGATAGCCTGCTCTCGTAGCGTTCTAGCCATATTTGTGGTATTTGTAAGGCTTCGCTCCAAGTTGCTACTCTTTGCTTAATTTCTGATGAAGATAATTGTTGTAACTTCAAAGGGTAAACTAAGGCTTCTTGGACTGTCATCCCTAATAATTTCGGCTCTTGGGGGACTAAAACTATTTGTTGGCGCAGTTTAGTGATCGATGTTTGAGCAATATCAGTTGCCGAAAAAATAATCTTACCCTCAGTCGGGCTATGGAGAAGATTACATAATCTGACGAGGGAAGTTTTCCCTGCTCCCGAAGCTCCTGCGATCGCGATTTTGTTCCCTGGATAGACAGCAAAAGAAATATTCTGCAATAAATAATGACCACCCACGGAAGCGGTTAAACTGACATTTTGCAATTCAAACAGGGGATCACTATTCACACCGATTACTTAAATAATCACTGATAACTTTTAAGTTTAAGAGTTTCTGGGGCGGGATCACACCGCAGAGCTGTTCGTTAATGTTGAATTTTAGCTGATTGATTTCTCGATGTCTTAACCTCAGCACCAGAAGAATGATTTTTACGATTGATTGCTTGAGCTAGATATTGATGAGCTAGAGCATAGTCACTATCTATCGTGATCGCATTTTGATAGCAGGCAATTGCTTCTTGCCATTGCTGATTTTTATGGTACAACTTACCGAGGTTAGTTTGCACAACTGCTGAATCAGGATATAATTGAGCCTGATAACGATAACGATTAATCGCTAATTCCAACCTGTTTGATGGGGGAATATTTTGAGAGCGCACAGTAGCTAGGGTTGGCGATTGTAAGACCTCAGTTTTCTGGTGCAACATTCTGTTCCAAAGCTGATCGGCTTCTACTGAATTTGGATTCATTGTTAATGCTTGCTTACAGTATTCAAACGCTTGAGACCATTTTTCACGCTCGCAAAAAGATAAAGCTTGCTCTAGATACATTTGAGCAGTTTTTTCTTGTTTCTGCAATAAGTCAGCATCCAGAATATCAGAATCATCACAGCCTTCCCTGTTGTGATCCCCAGAAACAGAAGATGTTGAACTCTGAAAATTTTGAGTCTGACTAAACTCCCAAGAAATCCAACTTTCTTCTGGCTCACAAGCTAGAGTAACTGTTCTGTATTTATTCAACTCTAATAAATCGAGAGACTGAAGAGAGGCTCGCTCCTTCTTCAAAAAATTTTTCATAGCACTATTCTCACTATGATGGAGTGTTGCTTCGGATAAATCTTGTTGGTTTCGTAACTCGATCTCCTCTAGACTGTGATTATTTTTAGATTGAGGAGCGGGTTGAACTCCTTCTGGAAAAATCGGGATCAGCTTTTGCTGGTACTTAGTGAGCGTCAAATCCTTTGATCTAGAATATTTACGAAAAAGTTTATTAAAATATTTCAACATGGCTTAATATTTAGCCTAAAATCTTAATATTCCTTTGGTTGTATCAAATCAAAATCGATATCATCAATGAGTGAAATATCGTAAAATAGTAAGCCAAATGTACTAAAAATAATTTTCTTGAACGATTTAGAGAGATTTAAAGAGCTATAAAGCCTTTATTCAATCAAAAAATCTTAAAAAACTAAGTATATTTGCCAATTACATCATGCAGTACAGGAGCAAAATGAAGGGGCAACATAGTCCTATCGCAAAGTTAACATAATTTTTATTATCTAGTTGGAGACTCAGCGATCCCCAACACACTTTGCTACAAAAATTCAAGTAAGTTTACATTTGAACATATCTATTTGAAAAACTATTGATCAATAGTTCTAAATAGTTTGGTTTATTAGGCAATCAAGTTCAACAAAAAAATTAATCTGAGATAGAATTGAATCAATTTGACTAAATACTTTGGATCTGAAGGAGCAAAAGCTTGAGTTGGCGATTAACAATATCTAACTGGTTATCGAGAGGTGCTTTGTACAGGTATCAGCGACAAGCAGAATCAGCTAAAGCCACCTTAAAACAACATGAATCAACCATAGAACAGTTAAACGCCCAACTAAAAAAAAATCGTGTTGAAATTGAGCAACTAATCGCACAATTGCAGATCAGTCGGGGATTTCAAGTTGAATTAGGAGAAACCCAACTGAAACTGCGCCAAGCGATTGCAGAATCAGAAGATTGTCGCCAACAATTACCAGCAACGAAAAAAAAATTAGCCCAACTCAAAAAGCAGTTTCAACAAGCTCAACAACAATTATCCAAATCTCACAATTGGTTAGAGCAGCTCAAAAATCCTATTAGGATAGTCGACATTCAAAAACGGTTACCAAAACAGGAATTTGATAGTTTATGGGGGTTTGGGGTCAACAGTCCAGATGTCAATACAACAACAGTTGCTGGTTCTCTCCTTATTAAGGGATGGGCGTTAGGGAGAAAATCGCCTGTGACCCATATCAGAATTTGCTATCAACAAAAAACTATCGTAGAAACTCCTGCCAATCTTTCTCGACCAGAAATTACGAATCGATATCCTGAGATTCCTAGAGCTGATAAAAGCGGATTTGAAGTCGCAATTTCTGTAGTAGCAATTCCTTCCGAAGCAGAGTTAGAACTTCAGGCTATCTTGAAAGATGAAACTGTACTTCCTATCTGTGCCATCTTTTTAAATAGAGAGACAGTTTTATAAGGATTCTTAACGTCCGATTTGGTAAAAATGTGACATTGACACAATTAAAGTTATAAAAATTAACAATACATGTCATTTTCTGGCACAATTTGATAATAGCTTTAAGTTATTTTAAGTAATCGAGCACTAATATTTAACTTCTTATGCGTATTGCCCTTTTTACAGAAACATTTCTCCCCAAAGTTGACGGTATTGTTACTCGCTTGCGTCATACCATAGAACATTTAGAGCGCAATGGTGATCGCGTACTGGTTGTAGCTCCCGATGGGGGTTTAACAGAATATAGAGGGGCAAAAATACATGGTGTTCCTGGATTACCTCTTCCTTTGTACCCTGAATTGAAGCTAGCTTTACCTTCTATGGGAACTAAAGAGGTAATTGAAAAATTCCAACCCGATTTAATTCATGTGGTAAATCCAGCCGTATTAGGGGTTACTGGTATTTATTACGCTAAAAATTTAAATATTCCCCTAATAGCATCCTATCACACTCATTTACCCCAATATCTGCAGCATTATGGCTTAGGCGCTTTAGAAGGAGTACTTTGGGAGTTACTAAAAGCTGCCCATAATCAAGCTAAACTAAACCTTTGCACTTCCACAGCGATGGTTGATGAATTGAGGAATCATGGCATTGAAAGAGTAGATTTGTGGCAACGAGGAGTCGATACAGAAATGTTTCAGCCTCACCTCAAATCAGCCCAGATGAGAGCAAGACTTTCTCAAGGTAATCCTGAGGCTCCCCTGTTACTATATGTAGGTCGTGTCTCGGCAGAAAAACAAATAGACCAAATCAAACCTATTTTAGAAGCGATTCCCGAAGCTCGCTTAGCCATAGTAGGAGATGGTCCTAATCGAGAGGCGTTAGAAGCCTATTTTGCAGGAACAAACACCAATTTTGTGGGATATTTACAAGGTTTAGAGTTGGCTTCTGCTTACGCTTCTGCGGATGCTTTTGTGTTTCCTTCTCGTACAGAAACTTTAGGGTTAGTTTTATTAGAAGCTATGGCTGCTGGTTGTCCAGTGGTAGCTGCAAATTCTGGGGGTATTCCTGACATTGTCACCAATGGAGAAAATGGTTATATGTTTGATATTGATGATCCCGATGGTGCAATTACAGCAACCAAGCGTTTGTTAGAAGCAAAAACAGAAAGAGAGCAAATGCGCGCTAATGCGAGAAAAGAAGCAGAAAGATGGGGCTGGGCGTCTGCAACTAGACAATTGCAGAGTTATTACCGTAATGTAGTGAATTCTGAATTACTACCCTCTGCTGCTTAATGAATAAAAGCTTTTCGCTTCTATTTTTGAAATAGGTTAAGGTGTGCAATGTATATCCTACCGTAGTTTTAATCTAAAATTTCTGTAAACAAAAAAATACGCGTCACACAAATGACGCGCCCCAGATTAAGATCCGGGTTGGAAAGACGCAAAATAATCTAGTCGCTATTCCATAGTTACATCCAATGCTGGCTATCGGATGAACTTCATCCAATCTATATCAAATCGCTGCGTTGCGTGTAGTTATGACAAAGATAAATAAAAACTGTTATTTTGCCGCAACCAGTTATTAGAAGGTAACAGCTAATCCTAACTATTTCATATTGAATCAAGTCTAGTTACTTAACTATACAATAGTGAAACTCATGAATGTCAGGATAACAGCAATAGCGGCAACTACTCCTCCTCCAACTGTAAGGTAACGTTTCAAGAACGTATCAGACCAATTAAGAATAAATGCAGACCATTTAGGAAACAGAAGATAAAGAGTGCATTTAATAGTCACTAACCATCCAGCTAGAGTCACAATTATGCGCCAATCAGGAACCCAAAGGTTATGCCCTAAAATAACTATCAATCCAAAAGGCAAAAATTGTATCGACCAACGGATAAGCGAATTGGGATTTTTGAGAAGTTCTTTGCTCAAGTCTATCCATAATCGGGCTTGAATAATGCAGGACAATCCAGCGATTAAATAGAATAAAGCTACGGCTCGTTCGATAATTAATTCCATGACTACCTCCTTCTCTGGGAGATGCCACACTAGATAATAAGTAGTAAGTAATCAGTAATAGTAAGCAATCCCAGATTTTTATTTTCAGTTTATTTATGTCTAGCTTTATGTGCTTGCTTATATCTATATTGTAGCTTGAGGCAAATTCCCCAAGAGAGATCCTTCTGATAGAGAAGTTTGGCGACGGAAGGATCTCAATAATGGGGCTCGGTGTCTTAGCACAATTCTTGACCCATTAACATTTTCCTCTTATCTGTTATTTAACTTACAATAAGCTCTGTCAACTAATATCTCTTTCTCTTTTCTAACCAAGAGTTTGATCTAGAGTAGATTATTCAGAAATTTTTGTATGATTACGATTACCTAAAAAAATTATTTCTATTATGTCAATAAATTGAAAAATTATTGACAAATTTTAGATATAAAAAATATAAAAATTTCTGAGCTTTATACTTTTTGTATAGAAAACTATTCACTGTTCATTGTTTAACTTTTGTAACAAAAATTGAACTAATGCATAAATTTTGTACATGAAGACAAAGAAATCTCAAGATCTGTCTTAGCATTTTATCAATATTTAGTAAATCTCAGCATAAAACTCTGTGAGTGAGGAGTGACCCGTGAATATACCAAAAATTTTAATGACTGGATTGCTTTTACTATGGTTTAACAGAGCCGAAGTCCAAGCAGAGCCTTTAATAGAACCCCCAAGACTGGATGAAACAGAACTAAGGAACTATCGTACTTCTGCCAGCTTTTTAGACAAATCAGAAGAAGACTCTTTAGCCCAAGTAACCAACGTGTCACAATTACGGGATGTTTCTCCTGGAGACTGGGCTTATGAAGCATTGCGTAGTTTAGTAGATCGTTATGGTTGCATCGTTGGATATCCCGATCAAACCTATCAAGGAACTAAATCCATAAGCCGTTATGAATTTGCTGCGGGTTTAAATTCCTGTTTGAATCAAATAGAGCGTTTAATCGCCTCTTCTGAAGCTGTCTTACAAGAAGACTTACAAAATATCGCTCGACTAACTAAAGAATTTGAGGCAGAGTTAGTCGAAGTCGCTGGAAGGGTTGATAATCTAGAAGGCCGTATCGCCTTTCTCGAAGACAATCAATTTTCGACGACTGTAAGTTTAAATGGCGAAGTCATCTTTGCCCTAGCCGATGCTTTTGGGGGCGGTCCTCCAGGGGGATGTGAGAATGTGGACCTCACTTTGGCAAATGGTGAAACCGAAGACCTTGTTAACTGCGGTATCCGAGTAGGTGATAACGCCATTTCTACAGCTAGCGATCCTGAGACTGAGACAGTTTTTGCCTATACAGCACGTTTGGGATTGCAAGCCTCTTTTTCTGGACAAGATCGGCTGCGAATGTTTCTAACCACAGGTAATTTTGATAATGGCGGATTTACTAATGCTAAGTCTCTCAATACCTACGGTCCTCGTCTAGGTTATCAAGCTGGACTGGAAAACCAAGTTGTTTTAGATATTCTGGAATATCGCTTTCCTGCTTTTAATGATCGGGTAGCATTTTACGCTTCTAGTTTTGGTTTTGCATTGAGCAACGTGCTAACTTCTAACTCTCCCTATTTTGATGTTGGTAGAGGTGCAGTTTCTCGCTTTGGACAACTCAATCCTATCTTTCGGATTGGCGGCGCAATGGAGGCAGGAGCTGGATTCGATTGGTTAATTGCCGATCCAGTACGCTTGCAATTCGCCTACGGTACTAGAGATAGTGGGGATCCCGAAGCAGGTTTCTTTGGTGCAGACCACAGTGCTTTAGGAGTACAATTCTTGCTCCAGCCTACAGATGATATCGTTGCAGGAATCACCTATGTCAATGCTTATTCTAGCGATGGTACTTTAGGAACTTTTACTGGTAGTGTCAATGCAGAAACCAATGGATTGTGGTCTGGGGGAAGGCTGCCTAATATACAGGGGGCTTATGCTGGTGTGGGAACAGATTTAGGGGATTTTCCCGCTCAGATTAATGCTGTAGGTGGAACTTTTCAATGGAACTTGACACCACAACTTAACTTTGCCACTTCGGCCGCCTATGCTGCTGCTAATTTTCTCCAAGAGATTCCTGAGTTTGGTTTGCAAGATAATTTTCCTGGATTAGTGGGGAAAAAACCCTTCGGCAATACTTTCACCTATCAGGTGTCTCTTGGTTATTCCGATCCTTTTGGTCGAGAAGGTGATTTATTCGGGTTTATTTTTGGCATGCCACCTAAATTAGTTGATGCAGGTCCTGTTACTCCAGGTCAAACCGTACCCTTCTCCGAACAAGTTATTAATAATGAAGAGCCAGTGACAATTACCGACAATGATCCCAGACAATTCTTGACAAGAAGTCCAGTCCTTGGCGATCCAGATAATGATTTTTTGCTCCAAGAAGGAACTGTAGATCAATTTGGACGAGAGGATGAAGCGACTTCTTTACACTTTGAATTCTTTTATCGTTTTAAAGTTAACGATAATATCTGGATTACTCCTGGTTTCTTTTTTGTCACTAATCCCGGTCACATTGCAAATAACGATACTCTCTATGTAGGAACTATTCGGACAACTTTCCGATTTTAAATTTTGGTTCCTCAAAGGGGTCGGCAAAGCAGGTTCTGCCGACCCCTTTTATTCGCAATTTAGGATTACACAAGCAATAATAAGATTAATATCTGTTTAAAATTTAAAACTTACGATCATACTTTGATCTGTTGTGGAGAGTCCAAAAAAAACAATCAGCTACCCATACTAAAGTGTCAAATCTGCAAAGTAGCACATCAGCAATCATAATGCTGATATCTAGATATACTATTTTGAAATTTAATCAACTTAGAAAAACTTCCCCGCTTTAGCTAATGGTTGATTCCTGAGTAAGTTTTCGGATGCTCAACTAAGGACTGAATTCAATTTGTAATCGATGACTACAATCCAGGTGGAATCAATACTTCATTGATCGGAATAATGACACCATTGTTGCCAGTCAGAGGCTCACTAGCGATGGACTGATTAATTTTGACCCCTACTTTATTGCCTGCTAAAGGAATACCAGTAATTTGCACGGAACTTTTATCCAGTAAGGTAGCTACTGCCTTACGTTTAATATCTTGTTCCCCAATAATGCCTGCAACCACATGATATTGCAATATTTTGGTGAGATTTTCTGGTTGGGACAGTTTTTCCTTAACGCTAGGAGATAAAGCCGCAAATGCTTCATTGGTAGGAGCTAAAATTGTTAGAGAATCTTGTGGTAAGTTCTCCAAGATTCCCGAATTTTCTAGCTGAGTATAGAAACTTTTATGCTGTGGCATAGTTGATAGCATTTCTACCACACTAGGTTCATCTTCACTTTGGTAAAATGCCGCAGCGGGACTAAAAAAACTAGCCGAGGGAAAGAAAAAAGACGATTGAGCTAGAGATACGCGAGAAAATATGATCGCGCTACTGACTATTCCCACTCCAATTAACAACTTTTTAAACTTTTGCTGAGATTTCATAATTTTTATCTTCCGAGAACGAATTTGAAAATATTAAGTGAATACACTTCTATTATATATCTAGGTTATATTAGGGAATCTTATGTCATAAAATATGTCATAAATATGTCATTAATATGTCATTAATATGTCATTAATATAGGATAATCTTGAAAAAAGATTCTACATCAGGAAACACTGTTAAGATATTGTTTATAAGATATCCAGCTGGCAGCAGTTAAACTGAGTACAGGAAAAAATATCTTAGAATGAATTATAATCATAGTATAACCAAGATCGATAAAGCAACTGACTTTTAGAGGATAGATAGAATGTCCCAGATAGAAGATAGTCAAAATAATTGGGAAAATTTCGTTAGAACAACTCATGAACCTATCGAATCCAAGATAAAAATTATTGGTCAACGCTATCAAATTATTGAGGAGTTAGATAGTGAGGGAACTTATAAGCTATATTTAGCAGAAGATAAAGATATTATAAGTCATCCTCTTTGTCTAATTAAGCAAATTCCTTACAATGAATCAGTACAACTAGGCGCAGAAAACAAGCAAATAAATTGGCAGGCAATAGTGGCGATTCAAAATCAATTGGCTCTTCATCCTCGAATCCCCCAAGTTCTCAATTCTTTGGCTGAAGAATCTTATTCTTACTTGGTTTTAGAATACCTTGAAGGGGAAAAGCTATCACAACAATTACAAAGACAATGGTTAAATGAACACCAAGTAATTCTCCTATTACAAGATATTTTAGAAGTTTTACATTTTATCCATAGTAGTCATGTTGTTCACGGCAATGTTCAACCATCAAATATAATAAAAACTGCTACTGATCAAAGATTTACGCTTCAAGATTTTAGTAGTGTTATCGTAATTAATGAAGGGGATGTTGCAACCCAAACTTTTAAGTCCCAGAACCTATCTTATAACCAAGAAAGATTCTTTTCCCCAGAGTATATAGCCCACGAGCCAGTTTTCGGTAGCGATATTTATAGTTTAGGAAAAACTGCGATTTATTGTTTAACTGGTAATCTGACAATCAAGGCGGAAAAGCTTACTGTAGATATAGAGGGTCGGAAAATTAATCCTCAACTGAAAAAAATCATAGCTCGCATGAGCGAACCGATTGCCGCAAACAGATATAATTCCGCTCTAGAAGTTATTACAGATCTTAATCAAATATCTATAAGTAATAGTAGTCTTAATAAGAGTTACGGAGAAATTTCCCAAATTGGACAGAGGGTAAATAAAAAGCTACAAAATACTTTTCTTCCCAATTCAGAGACGTTCAGTAATGTACGCTCTACTATACTTAAGGCAATACTGGGTACCATTGCTTTAATGGTCTTAATAGAATTTTTATCCCCATTTCTGAACAGAGAATTTTTATCCCCATTTCTGAGACCGGCCTATTTTGTACTTCAAGGAAAGCGGTTGTTAGCAGAAGATCCAGAAACTGCTTTAAAAAATTTCCAATCGGCGATCGATCTTCGTTCTAAATACTCTGTTGCTTGGAAAGGAAGAGGCGATGCACTTTATAGCTTAGAACGCTATCTCGCTGCTTTAATCGCTTATGATCGCTCAATCCAAATTAATCCCCAAAATAGTCAAGCTTGGAAAGGGAGAGGCGACACTCTTTATCGTTTAGAACGGTTTGAAGCCGCATTAACTTCCTATAATAAATCCTTACAAATACAAGCCAATAACGCAGATAGTTTAAATCGTAAAGGACGGGCTTTATATAAGCTAGAACGTTATCAAGAAGCTTTAGCGGCTCAGGAGGCAGCTTTAAAGATTAGACCTAATTATGCGAGGGCTTTAAGCGATCGCGGAATTGTCTTAATTGGTTTAGGTAAATACCAAGAAGCAGTAGAAAGTTTCGATCGAGCTCAAGGAATAGAACCTCTAAACCCAGAATTTTGGCAAAATAAGGCTCTAGCTTGGCAATATTTGGGACGCAACCAAGAAGCTTTTCGCCTCTACCAAGAAGCCTTACAAGCTTATAATACTCTGCTACAGGAAAATCCTAGTAATGTGACAGCTCTTATTGACAAGGGAAATGTTCTAAGTAAACTACAACAACCTGAAAAAGCCTTAATAGCCTACGAACTAGCCTTAGCGAATAATCCCGATTCCCATTTAGCTTGGTTGAATAAAGGCAATGTTTTATTTGCTCTCAGACAATATAAAAGAGCTTTAGAAGCTTTTGATCGCGCCCTTAAAATAACCCCTGAATCTTATATCACTTGGCATAATCGGGGTTCTCTGTTGCGGGATGGTTTGAAAAATTATCCTGAGGCGATCGCATCCTATGAAAAAGCTACCGACTTAAATCCTATTTTCTATCATGCTTGGCGCGATCGGGGATTTGCTTTAAGTCAAAGTGGACAACAATATCTTGCCTTAGAATCCTTTAAAACTGCTTTGGAAATTAAACCCAATGATTACCAATCTTGGATTGGTAGGGGAATTGCCTTATCTAATCTCAATAAAATGAATGAAGCGATCGCAGCTTTTGATAAGGCTGAGTCAATTCAACCTAAAGATCCCTTCGTCTTGATTAATAAGGCTTCTGCCCTAGAAAAAGCGGGTCAAATTCAAAAAGCCTGTGATACCTATCAAAAATTAACTGCCATTAATCCCAGTTTTACTCCTGCGATCGCCGCACTAGAAAGACTGAAATGCAAGAATTAAGACCGGCTCGCTTTTAACAACTCAATAATTTGATAATTGGCTTCAGGAAAATTGTATTGCTCTAGTTCAGCAATAGTTACCCAGCGTATTTCTTGACATTCGATCGCTTGAGGTTCTCCTGCTACATATTGGCAATCATGAACAAACAAAGTAACTTTAAACTTGGCATAATCATGTTCAATAGTTGTAATGCGATTGCCTACGGAAACTGCGATCGCTAATTCTTCCTGAATCTCTCTTCTAATACATTCTTCTATGGTTTCGGTCGGTTCGATTTTCCCTCCGGGAAACTCCCAGAAATCAGCCATTTCTCCCTTAGAGAGTCGCCGATCTATTAGTATTTCCCCCGAATTATTACGAATCACACCGACACCAATTAATTTATGGGGAATAGAAGACGACTTACTGGACATGAAGCACTTTTACCACAAAAAATCAACACAGCAATCTTAAATCCTACTTGAGTCGTGATAATCTTCCAAGTGTCAAGGTAATAGGGTAAGAAAGATCACCTTCTTAACCTATTATCTATTACTATTTATTCCTCGTCTGACAAACCACCATTTAAAGCTTGCAAGGACTTATCAAAAGCCATTCTTTGTTCGGCATTTCTAATAAAATAACCACTCATCATAGCAGAAGCTAACAATCGTCCTAAATGTTCTCGATTGGTATTAATAGAAATTTCAAATTGTTCTGAGGGAAGGCTACCTAACAAACCTATAATATTTTGTTCCATCACCTGAAATACTTCCTTCGATTCTGGCTGCGAAAGTTGAGCTATGGTGTCAGAGTTTAGAGACTGAACATATTGCCAGAGTTGGTTGATTTCACCTTCACTACTAAATACATTTTGGGTACGATTTTCTCGATTCACCTGTTACCTCCTGAACTTTGTTAACGGAGTATGGTCAGTTAACTTAAAAAGTGATGCTAGCTTATACTGACTAATGTAACAATTGTATAATTTCTTCGCATCAGTTAAAACCGAACCATTACTAGTAGAGTTTTTACTGCATTGTTTAGAAATACTTACTTAACTAGCTAAATATTCTCTAATAACAGTCTTCCTTTGACGCAGTTTGGTCAAAGCTTCTCGTTCAATTTGCCTTACTCTTTCCCTGCTAATACTCAAGAAGGTTCCTATTTTGGCTAAAGTTAGGGGCTTACCGTCTTTTAAGCCAAATCTTAGGGATATTACCTCTTGTTGTTGGGGAGTTAATTCTGACATCAAGCGGTAGAGATCCTTTTTCAGGGAGGAAGAAGTAGCATAGTCTTCAGGGGATTGTCCCATGTCGACCAGCATATCGCCCAATTCAGTGTCATTATTATCTCCTACTTTGACATCGAGGGAGATTGGTTGACGAGATTTTTCGAGATAGTCTCTAACTTGCTTGGGCGTTAAATCAAGTTCCTCGGCTAACTCCGTAATAGTTGCCATTCTTCCCTTTTGCTGTGCTAATTTTCTTTGAGCTTTCTTGATTTTATTGAGCTTTTCCGTAATGTGAATTGGGAGCCGGATTGTCCGCCCTTTTTCAGCGATCGCTCTAGTGATGGCTTGACGGATCCACCAGTAGGCATAGGTAGAGAAACGATATCCTTTAGTGGGATCGAATTTTTCGACACCTCGTTGCATCCCAATCGTTCCTTCTTGAATTAAGTCCAATAAGTCTAGATTGCGCTTAAGATACTTTTTGGCTACCGAAACTACTAGACGCAGATTTGCTTCAACCATTTTCCGTTTAGCAGCTTCTCCTGCCTCAAGAGCTGCTTTTAACTCTGGCACTGAAAGCTCAGCTTCTTTTGCCCATTGAGAATAGGTTGGTTCTTGACCTAGGTTTTCTTGGAGAGATTCTTTGATTTTGACTAAGGCGATTTCCTTTTGTACTCGTTTTGCATAGTGAATTTCTTCCTCATGGGTTAGAAGATCTACTCGCCCAATTTCTTTTAAATAGCTTCTAACAAGATCGTTGGATTTACTGGTTGGTTTCATAATTTATTCCGTATTGTTTTCGTTAGTGCTTTAATAATAGGGTTTTATAAAACAAGTAAATAAGGCTGTGTGGATGATATTTAGAAAAATTTAGAGATTTAATATAAATGTGTATCAGACTTGTCCCCGCTAACTAGGACAGTTTGACTAATTTAAGCTAACTATTGGCAAAGTTAGTTTGTTATTTGTTAACTATTGTAACGTAAATGAAAATGAAACACAATTCTTATCATAATTTCACTGAACTTAAACATATGTTTTGGTGGGCACTGTTTCTATGGAAGTAAAGAGTCATGTTACTTGGACATTGATTTTTTTAGAGTTTTTTTTACTTAAATTTAAGAAGAGGACTGCAAATTCCCTAATTTTGCGGTTGCGCCTTAAGAGTTTATGGAGTAAGAATACACCATCGTAACACTAGGATACCTGCATTTAAAAACGAGAAATGCATCCTAGACAACAAATTTAACTATTAACGGGATATTATTGGATAGTTTTGATTACAGGAAGATTAACTAAGGGAATGGTGAAGGTTACCGTAGAGCCCAAACCTTCCCCCATGCTGTAGAAAGAAATTGTCCCTCCCATAGCTTCTACTAGCTTTTGAGAAATTGCTAAGCCTAGACCAGTACCGCCGTAGGATTTAGTCCGAGAGCCATCCACCTGATAGAAATTTTCAAATAATTTATTCTGCTTTTCGAGGGAAACCCCAATTCCCGTATCGGCAACACTAATTTTGACTGTTCCGGGAAATTGCTGAGAGCCCCAGTTAATTTTCTTGTTACTAATTTCCGCACTTACAGAAACCCCCCCTTCATGGGTGAATTTAATCGCGTTGCCTACTAGATTAAGCATTACCTGTAATAAACGTTGATAATTACCATATAGCATTACAGGCGTTAGAGTCGCAGGAGTTTTGAGCTGAAAACTGAGATTATTTTGTTCTGCTTGAGTACGAATCAGATTATCAACATCTTGAAAGAGCTCATCCAGTTCGATATCGGTGAATTCTAAATCAATTTTGCCTGCTTCAATTTTGGCGATATCTAAGATGTCATTAATTAAATTGAGGAGGTGGAGGGAAGATTTATAAGCTTCTTGTAAAAATTCTCGTTGTTCTTCAGGATTATCCGCCATTCCTTCTAAAAGTAACTTGAGAAAGCCGATAATGCCATTGAGGGGAGTGCGTAATTCGTGGGAAGTATTAGCTAAAAAATCACTCTTGAGGCGATTAGCTTCTTCTGCTTGTAGACTTGCTAGTTCTAAATCTTGATATAGTTTAGCATGAGCGATCGCTGTCCCCACATGTTCGGTTAGTTCACGAAATAATTCAATTTCTGCTGTTTTCCAATTGCGATAGCGATCGCATTGTTGTAACAAGACTAAAGCATTACTTTCATTATTATAGGAAGCAGAGGCTACTAAGACCGATTTACAATTCTGGTGGTCAAAACCCAGAGTATCTGCGGCAATAGGAATCGGTGAATTGAGAGCTTGTTTTAGATAGGATTCTTGCTCAATTTTCATGGTAGAACCCAGTACAGAAGGAATATTTTGTTGGCAATATTCTGCTACTACTGCAAGTTCAGTTTGCAAATAATTATGAGCTAAAATCAGACATCTACTGACGGAAAATACTTCTCCTAAGTTATCTACTGTTTGTTGCCAAATTGTTTCTAAGTTCAGACTACGACGAATCCGACCAGCAATCTGAGTTAAAAGTTTTTGATAACTAGAAATGGGGACAGGAGCACCAGAATTATTTAGAGGAAAAATTTCTGATTCGGCTAGTAAATGTCCCATAGCCAAAACTGTTGTTGGTTCGCCTTGACTAGGTAATATGGGACTAAGAATTAATTCTAAAGGAAAAGATTGTTCTTGGTATTGAAACCAGCAGTAAAACTGTTCTGGAAGTCGGCGATCAATAACCCGATTGATTTTACTCAGATATTGTTGGCGATCTCGAGGGGTAAAAATATCCTCGTAAGAAGAACCGATGATTGCTTGATTGTCTAAACCATACTCTTGTGCCTTGATCCACCAAAATGAAAGATAGATCCCAGAACGATCCTGAGTAAAAATCATTTCTGCACCAAAATTCCCCCAGTCAAGAGAATTGACAGAGCTGGTATCACTACTATCTGGAACTAAATCTGAATTAAATTCAGCGAACATCAGTAAATATCCCTGGTTAGGCTAGGCAAAAAGGCAATCGCAACCTCTTCCCTGAAACTATAACCTATAGATATCTAAGATCGCGATACCTAATCTAGGAAAATTAAGATTAGTAACTCGACTTACAAATATGGGATAGTTAGGACTGGTTACTAGTTACTAGTTACTAAAAAGAGTCCACTGTTAAGGTATCAAGGTAGGAACATGTTAGTCATTCCATTCTCCTCGTGGGGGTAAAGGGGGATTTCGACGGAAGGTACGAGTTAAATCACCATCTACTGCTCTTTCCCCTTTGAGCCACTGCTTAAGGGCGACTTCGATGGTTTTACTCGGATTGTTAGTGAGATGTTTTAGTTCTTCTAAGACTTCAGCATCAAGATAAACGGATATTTCTACTTTTTCGGTGGAACGTTCCTTCTCCACAAGATTGTCATTCATGCAATTGTCACAATAGTCTTCACTAGCTATTGTAACGGTTAGAACTTGCCAGAAATAAATTTGTTAACATCCTCGAGACAAGAATTTAAGATTGTTTAACTAGTAAACTCAGAAAATTGTTGTATTTTTAGAGAAACTATTGATAAATTCGCATAAAATTCTGATAAATTAGGGTGACTCAACAAAGTACAACCAAAGCAACTACCAATATTCCTAATGGCAGCCGTGTTACCGATACCTACTATAGTATTTTGGGACTACATCCTGCCGCTTCTGAGATTGAGATTCGTCGTACTTATCGCCAACTAAGCAAAAAATACCATCCAGATACTACGAATCTTCCCTTATCCGTTGCTCAAGCTAAATTTCAACGCATTAATGAAGCTTATGGCATTCTTAGTAATCCCGAAAGGCGATCGCTTTATGACCTCAAAATTGGTTATTCTCGAATTAATGTGATTCAAGCACCTCAAGGTTGGGAATTTGATTCTGACGACCACCAATCCACCTCAGCTTATCTAGATCCGTTTGATCGCCCTCTTTCATCGGGGGAGATTTTTGTGTTATTTCTCTTAGGATTGACTTTTATAGGCTGTATTCTTCTCGTTTTAACGGTGGCTTATTTACGAGGGTAAACTCAGCATTCTATAATTTACAAAATTTTAAGAATTATTACTTAACATTACCGAGCTGATTTCTTCTCAGAGGTAGTCAATTTTTGGTAGCGTAATACTCAGGGAAAAATTAACTAAATAATAATTCTATTTAGCTGTCCGTTGCTCAAGCCTAATTAAATAAGGAGAAATCTCAAAATGACTATTCTTTTTCAACTATTATTGACCGTTCTAGTTTTATTTTCATTCGTAATGGTTATTGGTGTACCTGTAGCCTATGCTTCTCCCCAAAATTGGGGTCAGTCCAAAAACTTACTGTATTTAGGTTCTGGTATTTGGGTGCTGTTGGTGATTCTAGTAGGTGTTTTGAACTTTTTCGTAATCTAAAAGCCCCTAGATACTATAACCAGTGCGCGATTGTCTGAATAATAGCGATCGCGCCAGACCTCAGCAACCAAAGGAACATAATTAAACCTGACCCCTAAAACCGAAAACCTAGAACCTAGAACTTAATTCAATATGGCTGTATTTGAAGGCAACTTTGCGGTTGATACATCTGCGTGGCGTTTTGCGATTATTGTTGGTCGTTTCAACGATCTAGTAACGGGGAAATTGCTCTCTGGTTGTCAGGATTGTCTGAAACGTCATGGCATAGATGTAAATCCCCAGGGGACTCAAGTAGATTATGTGTGGGTACCTGGTAGTTTTGAAATTCCGATGATGGCTCGTCAACTAGCAATCAGCGATCGCTATAATGCAATAATTTGTCTGGGAGCCGTGATTCGGGGACAAACACCTCACTTTGATTATGTTTCATCCGAAGCAGCTAAAGGAGTCGCTGCAGCCAGTTTCCAAACGGGAGTACCAGTAATTTTTGGAATTTTAACCACAGATACCATGCAGCAAGCTTTAGAAAGAGCAGGCATTAAAAGCAATTTAGGTTGGAATTATGCTCTCGATGCCTTGGAAATGGCAAGTTTAATGCAACAGCTTAAGAATTCAGTAAACATTTGACAATTGATGTCGGTTCGCTCCTCTTTCTCACCAAGGATAGAATAGCTTGAATATTTAACGAATATTTGATCGCAAACAAGACTAATCGAGATGGGAGCGCAACTAAAGAATACGGACTGTTTCACCGGCAAGTTACTAGTGATCGGTTGGCGAGAAATTGTTGCCTTACCAAATTTAGGCATTAGCCAGATTAAGGCAAAAATCGATACAGGAGCGAAATCTTCGGCTTTACACGCTCTGCATCTAGAAACATTCCAGCGTGATGGTCAAAAAATGATTCGCTTTTTGATTCATCCCGAGCAGCGGGATAGTAAACTTACGGTAACGGCAGAAGCCGCATTATTAGAATATCGAGAAGTCCGCAATTCTGGTGGCAAAGTTCAACTACGTCCAGTGATCCTGACTAATGTAGAATTAGATGGTGTGCAGTGGCAGATCGAACTTACTCTTACTAATCGTGATGTCATGGGATTTCGGATGTTACTCGGTAGACAAGCAATACGCGATCGCTTTCTTGTCGATCCAGGAAAATCATTTCTCCAAAGCAACCAACATCAAGAACAATAGTACAAGTAAAGAATAATGCAAACAAGATGAAAATTGCCATTTTGTCGCAAGATCCTGCTCTCTACTCTACTAGAAGGCTTAGAGAGGCAGGAGAAGCTCAGGGACATGATATGCGAGTGATTAACTATCTGCGCTGCTATATGAATATTACTTCCCGCCGACCTGCCATAGTTTATAATGGTAAACCTCTAGAGAATTTTGATGCTATTATTCCCCGCATTGGCGCATCCAGAACCTTTTATGGCACAGCTGTAGTCCGTCAGTTCGAGGTTATGGGAGTTTTTCCAGCTAATCAATCTCAGGCAATTTCTCGTTCTCGCGATAAGCTGCGCTGTTTGCAAATTCTGGCTAAAGAAGGAATTGGCTTACCCGTAACAGGGTTTGCCCATGCTATCCAAGATATTGATGGTTTAATCGAGACTGTAGGGGGTGCACCTTTGGTAATTAAGTTGCTCGAAGGCACCCAGGGAATAGGAGTTGTCTTAGCAGAAACTTATCAAGCAGCCAAGTCTGTCATTGAGGCCTTTCGCGGTTTAGATGCTAATATTTTAGTACAAGAGTATATTAAAGAAGCTCAGGGAGCTGATTTACGTTGTTTTGTACTTGGTGGCAAGGTCATAGCAGCGGTGAAACGTCAGGGAGCAAAAGGAGAATTTCGGTCTAATCTTCATCGAGGTGGTAAAGCTACCAAAATTAAATTAACCCCCGAAGAAAGAAGTACGGCGATTCGCGCTGTCAAAGCTATGGGTTTGCAGATAGCTGGCGTAGACTTATTGCGTTCTCACCATGGTCCAGTAGTGATGGAAGTCAATTCATCTCCTGGTTTAGAAGGGATCGAAAAAGCCACAGCGATTAATGTAGCTGACAAAATAATTGAATATATAGCCAAGAATGCTACTTCTGGGGAAACTCGCGATCGCGTTCAGTATTGAGTATTTAATTGACGTTCTGGTAAAATCAATTACCTACATCTGTGAATATTGTTTAATTCGGTATTAAATGCCCAACTTTCTATCTTCAACTCTCGCGACTAAATTAGCGACTCCTCTTAATATTGGCTCGGTGTTGCTAGAAAGTAGAGTTTTACAGTCTCCGTTATCTGGGGTAACTGATTTGGTTTTTCGCAGATTAGTTAGGCGCTACGCACCCAAATCGATGATCTATACCGAAATGGTGAGTGCCAAGGAAATACATCATCTCCAAACCTTACCTCAAATTATGGAAATTGCGACCGATGAGCAACCCATCAGCATTCAGTTATTTGATTGTCGTCCCGATTTTATGGCGGAAGTGGCGCAAAAAGCAGTAGGGGAGGGAGCCAAGACGGTCGATATTAATATGGGTTGTCCTGTAAATAAGATTACGAAAAAAGGCGGCGGTTCTTCTTTATTACGTCAACCAGAAGTTGCAGAAGCGATTGTCAAAACTGTAGTTGAAGCAGTGAAGGTTCCTGTGACGGTAAAAACCCGTTTAGGTTGGGACGATCAGCAAATAAAGATTCTTGATTTTGCCCGCAGAATGGAGGCTTCAGGAGCTAGTATGCTAACTTTACATGCTCGTACCCGTGCTCAAGGTTATAAGGGCACTGCGCGATGGGAATGGATTGCTAAAGTCAAGGAAGTTTTGTCAATTCCTGTTATTGCCAATGGTGATATCTTTTCTGTCCCAGCCGCGATCGACTGTTTGTCCCAAACTGGAGCTGATGGAGTGATGTGTTCTCGGGGAACTTTAGGTTATCCCTTTTTGGTTGGGGAAATTGATCATTTTCTGCGAACAGGTCAAATTTTACCGGCTCCCACTATTAAAGCCAGATTACAGTGTGCCCAAGAACATCTTCAAGGTTTATGGGAATATAAGGGACAACGGGGAATTATTCAGTCTCGCAAGCATATGGCTTGGTATTGTAAGGGTTTTTCGGGTGCTGCTGAATTACGTGATCAGCTATCCCGTATCGAAAGTTTAGAACAAGGCTACGAACTGCTAGATCGCGCAATTCTTGAAGCTTAGAATAATAAAAGTTGCTCTAAGGATATAGTTTTTTGATGAGGGACGTAAATTGCCAAATTGTTGAGTTAATCCTAAAGATACAATGAGGGATTGTACGCAAAAAAAGTAAGAGGTGTTCTGTGACTACTGTTAGAGTGAGAATTGCTCCTTCCCCAACGGGAAATTTACATATTGGGACGGCGCGAACTGCTGTTTTTAATTGGCTCTATGCTAGGCATAAGAACGGTAAGTTTATTTTACGCATTGAAGATACCGATCAAGCGCGATCGCGTCAGGAATATACGGAAAATATCAAATCAGGATTAGAATGGCTCGGTTTAAACTGGGATGAAGGGCCATTCTTTCAAACCCAACGTTTAGATAAGTATCAAGCAGCAATTCAAATTCTTTTAGATCGAGGTTTAGCCTATCCTTGTTATTGTACTCCTGAAGAATTAGACCAAATGCGGGAAGCTCAAAAAGCTAATGGTTTAGCACCGCGTTATGATAATCGTCATCGTAATTTAACTGGGCAAGAAAAGGCAGATTTTGTTGCAGCAGGACGCAAACCCGTCATTAGATTTAAAATTGATGACGATCGCGAAATTATCTGGCAAGATGCAGTAAGAGGTCGTGTCGTCTGGAAGGGTAGCGACTTAGGGGGTGATATGGTGATTGCTCGCGCTGGCGAAACAGATGACATTGGACAACCTCTGTATAATTTAGCTGTTGTGGTTGATGATATGGACATGGACATCAACTATGTGATTCGCGGAGAAGATCATATTGCTAATACAGCAAAACAGATTTTACTTTACGAAGCATTAGGCGCAGAAGTCCCCGTATTTGCCCATACTCCCTTGATTCTCAATGAATCAGGTCGAAAACTTTCTAAAAGAGATGGTGTCACTTCCATCGATGACTTCCGCAAGATGGGTTTCTTGCCAGGCGCTTTAGCTAATTACATGGCTCTGTTGGGCTGGACTCCTCCCGATTCTACTGAAGAAATTTTTACTCTGGCTCAAGCAGCAAAACAGTTTGAGTTAGAACGAGTTAACAAAGCAGGAGCTAAATTTGACTGGGCAAAACTCGATTGGATTAACAGTCAGTATCTTCATAAGCTACCGGTAGAGGAATTAGTAGAGTTATTAATTCCCTATTGGCAAGATGCTGGTTATCCAGTAGATTTAGATAGCGATCGCTCTTGGTTAGAAAGTCTCACCGCCATGATCGCTCCTAGCTTAAACCGTCTCAGCGATGGGGTGGCAGAAGCCAAGTTCTTTTTTAGTGAATCAGTAACACATACAGCAGAAGCGATCGATTTTCTCAAACAAGATGGTGTAAACGATATTCTGACAGGAGTTATCACTGCTCTGAATGAGGCAGAAACTTTTGAAGTTACTGATGCTAAAGCAATTATCAAGCAAGTTACCAAAAGCCTCAAAGTGAAAAAAGGTTTAGTCATGAGATCTTTGCGTGCTGGTTTAACCGGAGAAATGCATGGCCCAGATTTGATTCAATCTTGGTTACTCTTGCATCAAAAAGGATGGGATAAACTTCGTTTAGAAAAAGCTTTAACTCTAATTAATGGATAATTGATAATTCCCTATTATTTCTGATATGGAGTAAAAATACCTCTTGTTTGATTAGAGTTTTGAGATTCATTTAAAAATTTTTCAGGGAATTACATCATTTCCGTAGGGGCTAACCGCCCTTCGGGTTCGACAACTTTTGACGAAGTCAGAGGAAGCCAAGGGGCTGATTCCGTCGTCGCACGGCGGAACTTGTACGCCCCGCCCGTCGTTTTATATGCGAAGCGGTATCCTTTAGGACGGCGGGGTCTCTCTGACAAAAGTTGCTCAGGAGAGAAATCCCAGCATTTCCTCTGGCAAAGAGCGCACTGTCTTACCCACGAAAGTGTCTCCACGTTTGCCCCTACAGGATTTTATTTTGCCCAGCTACTTATAATCTTTACCCTAAAATATTTCTATTCCCCTTAGCTTCAGCTAAACTTTTGATTAGGGCTGATTGATGAATTATTCCAATTCTGACAAACCTTATTGACACTCAGCTATTAGATGTAGATGCTCGTTTCTTTAAGAATCAATAATTTCGCTCTGATTGATCGCCTAGAATTGCAATTCGATCAGGGCTTAAATGTACTCACAGGGGAAACTGGTGCGGGGAAATCAATTATTCTCGATGCAATAGATGCTGCCTTGGGCGGCAAGGTTAACTCTGGTAGTATTCGAACGGGCAGCGATCGCGCTACAATCGAAGCTTCTTTTGTCCTCAATCCTAGTTTAGAAACCTGGCTGAAGCAACAGCAAATCGAATCTTTAGAGGAAAATACCTTAGTTTGTAGTCGAGAGTTAAACCTTACTAAGGGTAAATTGCGATCGCGATCGCGGATCAACGGGGTCTTAGCTAATCGTCAATTGATGGGGGAGTTGCGTTCTCAGTTAGTGGAAATCACGGCTCAAGGACAGACCATCGATTTACTAATTTCCGACAGACAACGAGAGTTATTAGATTTATATGCCGGTCAATCTTTACTCAAACAGAAGCAACAAGTCAGCAAAGCTTACGAAAATTGTCAACGAGCAAAATCTAAGTTAGACCAACGCCGTCAATCCCAACAGGAAAGACTTCAAAGACAGGATTTTCTTGAATATCAACTTAAAGAATTAGAAGAAACTAATTTAACCACAGCAGATGAATTAGAAACTTTAGCCCAGGAAAGCGATCGCTTATCCCATATTGTAGAACTACAACAATTGAGTTATCAAGTATATCAACTACTTTATCAAAATGATCGCGAAGCCCCCGCCGCCTCAGACTTAGTGGGCAAAGCAGAAGGGTTGCTCCTAGAAATGACAGAATACGATAGCGCCTTAGCAGCTGTTTTAGAAATGGTACAGTCAGGATTAACCCAAATTGTCGAGGCGGGACAACAAATTAATAGTTATGGAGATAGATTGGAAGCTGATCCAGAGCGTCTAGAGGAAATTGAAGCCAGGATTCGCCAATTAAAAAATATTTGTCGTAAATATGGTCCTGATTTAGCAGATGCGATCGCGCTACAGCATCAATTAGCCACAGAATTAGCCGAATTAACCAATAGCGAACAATCTTTAGCCGCCCTGGAACAAGAATATCAACTAAGCCAAAATAAATTACACCAAGCTTGTGCCAAACTAACTCAACTGCGTCAAAAAGCAGCTAGCAAACTAGAAACACAACTGGTCAAGGAGTTAAAACCCCTGGCAATGGATAAGGTAATGTTTGAATCTCGCCTGATACCTTGCAATCCCACCATTAACGGTGCAGACAAAATTATGTTCTTTTTTAGTCCCAATCCAGGAGAGTCAATTCAACCCCTAGCCGCCACGGCTTCTGGTGGAGAAATGAGTCGCTTTTTGCTGGCATTAAAAGCTTGCTTTGTCGATGCTCAAATTAATTCTCACACTTCAATTTTCGATGAAATAGATGCTGGCGTATCGGGAAAAGTGGCACAAGCGATCGCAGAAAAACTCTATCAACTCAGCCGCAAACATCAAGTACTCTGTGTTACCCATCAGCCCCTGGTCGCAGCGATGGCCAATGCCCATTATAAAGTAGCCAAAACCATTATTGAAGAACCAAACCAGCAACAACGCAATGGAGATTCCCATCTTCCTGAGATTCGGACTGTGGTGCGCGTCCATACTTTAAGCGATCGCAATTCGATTATCGAAGAATTAGCCCAAATTACAGGAGGTCATGCAGCAGGAGATGCGATCGCTTTTGCGGAATCTCTGTTGAAGAAAGCAGCTAGATATCAGAAAACAATTGGTAAAGATTAGGTAAAAGTTAAGAGGGAACTAATCCTTTCAGGCTGACGCTTTTTACCTTTCGTGATTACAGTCATCAAAATAAGGAACCTCAAACAAAATAATAGTTGTACCAGAGAGATATAGAATGTCAGCTGTAATAATTAAGTTTACATTTTAGAAATTTTTTAATTATTAGATACAAACTATTAAAGAAAGTATAAAGTTTCTGGTAACTTCAAAGCTCTTAGGTGAATTCTGCTATACTTCAAAAATAACTCACAGAAAAATATACCAAGTAAAATAAGCCTAGAAAATTAACAAAATAACAAAATATTTTGTTTAGTAATAGATCATAAATTAGAATATCATAATCTACCATCTTACTATTTATTTTTTGGTATAATTTGAGTTTATTTTGGCAAATTTTAGAATAGCTATCAACACAACAAATATCAGATTTTTGGGAGCTGATTATTATAGAGTATCATGATTAAAAGTAGTCTAGAAAAACAAGTATTATCTTTAGATAATCGCCAATTTCTATTATTGGATGCGATTATATTTATACTTGCACCATTACTCAGTGCAATTATCCGGCTAGATGATTGGGAAATTTTGGGTCAGTATGCACTGGGTTTAGTAATTGCTACTATCGTATTTTTAGTCATTAAGCTCAGTATCTTTATCACTTGTAATTTATATAAGCATTATTGGCGATATGCCAGTATTGATGAATTAATTCAAATTGGGGTCTTAACCATAGCTGCAATTGTTTTAGAAGTTTTGGTTTTTGGCTTGCTCGAATATATTTGGTCTGTGAGGCTAATTCCCAGTTCCTTACCATTATTAGATGGTATTTTGAGTTTTATTTTGGTCGGAGGTACCCGCTTTAGTGTTCGTGCCATCGAAAGAAATAGGCAAAAGAATAAGCAATTCTATCGTCGCGATCGCGTTTTGATTGTCGGAGCAGGCAATGGCGGAGTTTCACTATTACAAGAGATGCAGCGTAGTCCTCAATTAGGATTTAAGCCGATTGCTTTTATCGATGACGATCCCCAAAAGTTAGGTTTATCCATCAGAGGCATTCCGGTCGCAGGCAATCATTATCAAATTCCTGAAGTTGTCGCTGCGAATAACATTCGACAAGTGATTGTGGCGATGCCGTCTGCTCCCGGGAGAATCATCAAAGAAGTGGTCGATATCTGTCAGGCGATCGGGGTTAAAACTCTTACCATGCCTGGGATTAATGAAATTCTCAACCATGACGTAAAACTCAGTACGATTAGAGATATCAGAATTGAAGACTTACTACGAAGAGAACCGATACAAACAGATACCGAACGGGTTTTTAAGTCGATTAAAGGAAAAACTGTCCTCATTACAGGTGCTGGAGGTTCGATCGGCAGTGAAATTTGTCGCCAAGTGTTTCGTTACTGTCCCTCGCTCATCATTTTGATGGGACATGGAGAAAATTCGATCTTCAATATCCAACAAGAGCTGACGCAAGCGATCAAAGTATTAGATAAGAACTCTAGCACAGACACAATAGCACCTAAGCTGGTTGCCTTCATCGCCGATATGCGTTTTAAGTCGAGAATGGCCCATATTTTTGAGCAATATCGGCCAGAGATCGTGTTTCACGCTGCTGCTCATAAGCATGTACCGCTGATGGAACTAAATGTACCAGAGGCAATTACCAACAATGTTTTGGGTACCCAAAATTTACTTAGCCTAGCCATAGACCATAATGTATCCAATTTTGTAATGATTTCCACCGACAAAGCAGTTAATCCCACTAATGTCATGGGAGCTAGTAAGCGGATAGCAGAAATGTTGGTCTTGCAAGCATCACAACGCACAGGCAAATCCTTTGTCGTCGTTCGCTTTGGTAATGTCTTGGGTAGTCGCGGTAGTGTTGTGCCAACTTTCCAAAAGCAAATTGCTAGAGGGGGGCCGATCACAGTTACCCATCCTAAAGTCACTCGCTATTTCATGACGATTCCTGAAGCGGTTCAACTAGTCTTACAGGCTTCGGTACTCAGCGATCATGGTCAAATTTTTATGCTGAATATGGGGCAACCAGTAAAAATATATGACTTAGCTAAAGATTTAATTCATTTATCAGGATACGAAATCGATAAGGATATCCAAATTACTTTTACTGGCTTGCGACCAGGAGAAAAGTTATACGAAGAGCTATTAGTAACGGGAGAAGAATATGAACCAACTTCCCATGACAAATTGTTGACTGTGAAAAATGCCAGTCAATTTATCCCTAATAGTCTAGAAATTAAAGTTGAAATTCTGATAAAAGCAGCCAAAGAAAACGATTTTAAGTTAGTAATTTTTTTATTGGAGCAATTGGTATCGGGATATAAGCCTCAATCTAGTCATAGAAAAATCTTGGAGACCAAAAACTCAGCGATCAAAGCTCAAGAACATCAATGGCAATCTTCTCGTATTATTCCTTCATCAATCTCTATTCCCATGGGCCAGTGGGAGCAAGAACTACTTCAAGCTTTTTTCAAGCAAGAGCTTCAGTTGTACTATCAGCCAATACTAGAGTTGAAAACAGGAGAAGTTACCGACTTAGAAGCTCTTTTGCGATGGCAACATCCTAGTTTAGGTTTAATTGCTCCTTTCAAATTTCTCGCTGCTGCGGAGAATACAGGAGTGATCGTTCCCATCTCAGCTTGGATTGTGGAGGAAGTATGTCGTCAATTGCAATTGTGGCAAAATAATTATCCCGAACAAAGATTGTGGCAGGTTAGTGTTAACTTCTCTAGCATCCAATTGCTACAACCAAGTCTTGTGAGACATCTCGAGTATTGCTTAAAGACCTATAATATATCGCCTCATAATCTCAAATTAGAAATCAGTGAATTTCTCATTAGGGAACATCCTCATACAGCTATGGCGATTATTCCCACCCTCAAAGAGTTAGGAGTTGAGCTAACTATTGATAACTTTGGTCGTATTGGTTCTCAATATAACTGCTGTCAGCCTCAAGCTTTGTATAAAGAATTTGATCGCATCAAAATTGATCGCTATCTCATCAATCGTATTGATCAAGATCCCGAAACTCTGGATCTTCTTAAGCAGATGCTGGAAAAAGTTATGAATTATAAAATTCCCATGATGGCGACAGGAGTAGAAACTATAGAACAATTAGCTCATGTTAAAGCTATGAATTGTCAATATGGACAGGGTTATCTGTTTTATCACCCTCTCAAGTTAACGAAATTAGAACAAATATTGTTAAAAAATTACAAGATTGCCAGTTAGTAACATCAATAAAATATAACCAAACAAACTATAGAAAAAACAGAATTATGAAGATGAAAATAACTTTAGTCATCTCATCCCTTGATTGTGGAGGAGGAGAAAGAGCTATCGTTTTGCTTGCTGAAGGTCTTGCTAATCTCAAACATCAGGTGACTTTAATTACTCTTGCAGATAAAAGTACTGATTTTTATCAATTATCTCCAAAAGTTGCTCGCTTGGAACTAGGAATTATGGGCAAGTCTTCTAACTTACTAGAAGCTGTCACCAATAATATTGGAAGGCTTCATACCCTAAGAAAAGCAATTAAGTCTACTGACCCTGATGTTGTTGTCTCTTCTTTGAGAAAAACTAACGTCTCTGTAATTTTAGCTCTATTAGGTATAAAATATCCTGTTATCGTCACCGAACAAAATGACGTTAAAGTTTTTTCCTATGGATTAGTTTGGGAAACTTTGCGTCGTTTGACTTATCCCCTTTGTTCTAAGGTTGTTAGCGTAAGTAAAGGAGTCGATCGCGGTATCGAGTTAGTACCATCAAACAATAGAGCTGTAATTTATAATCCTATAACTATCAAAGATGATCAAACTACTGCTTCTCTCCCTTCGGAAGTTGATCCAGATAAGAATTGGATTGCTAGTATGGGCAGATTAACAAACCAGAAAGGACAGGATTTATTATTACAAGCTTTTCAACAAATCGCTTCCAAACATCAGAACTGGCAGCTACTCATCTTAGGTCAAGGAGAACTGCGGGAACATCTAGAACAAATGAGAGATGACCTTGGGTTGTCCGGTCGAGTTGTTTTCACTGGCGCTCTCAGAAATCCTTTTGCCGTTTTAAAAAAAGCCAAATTATTTGTGATGGCTTCTCGTAATGAAGGTTTTCCTCTGGCTCATGGAGAGGCTTTAGCTTGTGGTTTACCCGTAATTGCTACTGATTGCCCTAGTGGACCGAGTGAGATGATTCGTCATGATGTAGATGGTCTCTTGGTTCCTAATCAAGACTTAGGGGCATTAGCTGCAGCAATGGAAAGTCTGATGTCTGATGAACAGAAACGTAAACAACTCGCTGCCAAAGCCACAGAAGTAATTGAAAGATTTGGTCAGGACAAAATAGTAGCGCAATGGGAAACTCTAATGCAAAAGTTAGTGGAGGAAAAAATTACATGACAGCCAAAAAAAAACGTATCACTCTTTTTCTCGATACTTGACATGGTGGTGGTGCAGAAAACGCTGTGGTTAATCTAATCAAAGGTTTAGGCCAAAAGAGATGAGTTCGACTTAGATTTGGTTTTAGCCAAACTAGGCAGTCCACTATGATATTAACAGTTATTGATTGATGTTAAAAGTAATTGCCAAAAAAATTCAGCCAGTTTTGGCATTGACCGAAAAAAATAATAACAGTCTCAAAAATAGACTGATCAAGGGTGCAGCTGGATCTTTTGGGCTAAAAGTTGCTTCCAGTGGCATTGCTTTTATCATGAGCATTATTTTTGCTCGTTTTTTGGGTACTACTGGCTTAGGAACTTATTCTTATGCTACTACTTGGGCAAATTTATTGAGCATTCCCGCAACTCTGGGTATCGATCAACTTATAGTCAGAGAGATAGCTATCTATCGCACCAAGTCTCGATGGGAATTGATGGCAGGTTTGTTGCGTTGGTCTAATCTGGTAGTTTTATCTTTTTCTATAGGTTTAACCCTAGTAGCCACAGCCATAGTTTGGGGCATGAAAGGAGATTCGGATACAAGAGTTTTTATCGCAGTAACACTAGCTATGGTTACTATTCCGATTGCTTCCCTAAGAAATCTCAGACTTGGTGCAATGAGAGGACTTCATCGTATTGTCTTAGGGCAGATTCCCGATTCTGTATTTGCCCCAACTATTGTTATTGCGCTAACTTCCCTTGCTTATTTGCTTTTTCCTCAAAGCTCTAATGTTTTTTGGGTGCTGGGATTCAAAATCATAGCCATTGTAATTACTTTTTTCATTGGATCTTTATGGCTATGGCGATCGCTTCCTCAAAAAGTTAAGCAAGTTAAACCTCGGTTCGCAGGAAAACAATGGTTGGTTGCTGCTTTGCCCTTTATGTTTTTGGGGACAACCCAACTCATAAACTCACGCATAGACGTGATTATGTTAGGAGGAATCAAAGGCGTAAAAGCAGTAGGTATTTATGCTGTTATTGTCGGTGTCGCTCAGCTAACTGCTTTTATTCACCACTCGTCCTTAAGCGTTCTTGCTCCTAACATAGCCACTTTATATTCTGAGGGTAAGTTAAAACAACTGGAGAAGCTTGTTCAAAAAAGTGCGCTAGCCGTATTCCTATTCTCTCTGCTTATTGGCGGAATAATTATATTACTGGGAGATTATTGTTTGCTGATCTTTGGTTCAGAATTTGTTTCTGGGCGCACTGCGATGAATATCCTAATTTTAGGTCAAATTTTTAATGCTTTTACAGGGCCTGTTGGTTTAATCCTTAATATGACAGGATATCAAAATTATACAGTAATCGCCACTGGACTAAGTTCATTTTTAAATGTTATTTTTAATTTTTTATTGATTCCCAAATGGGGTATTAATGGTGCGGCAATAGCCACTACAACAAGTTTAATTATTATTAACATTGTCAAAGTAATTTTTATGCAAAAAACACTAGACATTTCACTCTATTCTCTAGGATCAAAAAAAACATAAAATGACTTTAATTTATTGCTAAAATTTTTTTTTAAGTGATTGTTGATTGAGGAAAATATCCAGAAAAAATAATGAAATAATTAGCTAACAAGTCTCGCTAAATATCGATTTAAAAAAATGGCTTGAGCTCAATAACTAAATTACATTTTACTCATAATGAAACCAAACTTTTTTATTGTTGGTGCACCTAAATGTGGTACAACTGCTCTAAGTGACTATCTTAGAGATCATCCTAATATCTATTTTAGTGAACCAAAAGAACCGCACTATTTTGCTCAAGACTTTGAAAAGTATCGTCTTACCAAAACTTTAGAGGAATACTTAAGTTTATTTGATGAAAGCACTTCTAATCATACAGCCATTGGCGAAGGTTCAGTACTTTATTTATTTTCTTCCGTAGCTTTAAAAAAAATATATGAGTTTGATTCTCAAGCGAAAATTATTGTCATGCTGCGTAATCCAGTAGATTTAGTTCACTCATTTCATTCTCAACAACTTTTTTCAGCAGATGAAGATGAACAAAGCTTTGAGAAAGCATGGCGTTTACAAGACATCCGACAGCAAGGAAAACATATTCCGCGAAAAAATAGGCATACTATCTTTCTAAATTATACTGCTATAGGCAGACTAGGAGAGCAAGTTGAACGGTTGTTGGCTATTTTTCCACCTGAACAAATTAAAATAATCTGGTTCGAAGATTTTGTTAAGTCTACTAAGAAAGTTTATATTGATGTGCTCAATTTTTTGGGAGTTCCTGAAGATAATCGAACAGAATTTATTAGAATCAATGAAAACAAAACTCATAAACTTAGACTAGTGGGCCGTTTTTCACAAAAACCCCCGGCATTTTTATCGAATGTTGCTCTCAAAGCAAAAGATATTCTAGGTATTGAAAGGCTTTACATATTGGATACTATTCGTTCCTTGAATACTATGATTGCTTCTCGTGAACCTCTTGCAAATGATCTTCGTGCTGAGTTAACTGAAGAGTTTGCAGATGATATTAAAAAACTCTCCCAACTATTAGACAAAGATCTAAATCACTGGCTAGTAACTCAACCTCTCAACAGTTAAATATCAATAGAGTATGAAAATTCCGACAGCAAACCTATTGCTATTTCGTGGAGGTAGACTACGAAATGACTAGTTTGACAAGGCAAGAAACTCAAGAAAAAATTACTTTTATGGTCTACTACCAAGGATTTTTAGTAGTAGCAGCCGTATTATTATTTTTTACTAGATTAGATATCTATCTAGAAAAGCAAGGAATTGGCGTTCCTTTATATTGGATGATAGTTTTTATTTTAGCTTCGATTCCTTTATTTGCTACGATATTTAAGAGGTTACAGTACATAGCTAACTCAGTTTTGGTTTGGTGTGGATTATATTTGGCTTTACCTCTTATTTCAATTTTAATTTCCTCTAAAGTCCCCGAGCAGCAATTGTTGGAAAATCATTATAGAACCATAATTTTTTTCCTCTTAATGCTAGTAATTTTTTCACAATATACCTGGATTTTAAGATGGGCAAAGCTAGCAATTTTGTTCTCAACAATTGCCAATGTTTTCATGTATGTTTATGAATTTTTTAAACCCTTAACTTTTTACTTAGAACAGCATGCCCCAGGAAGATCTTCAGGGTTTTATCATGACGCCAATGAAGCTGCTTGGGCCATAATTGTGGGAATGATTTTTACTATTGATTTGATCAAACCAAAATATCGTATATTCTATGCTTTATTTATATTGGTAGGAATTGCCCCAACTTTTTCTCGTAGTGGTTTTATTGGTTGGATTGTGGTAATTTTATTGTTTATATTAACCAAAGTCATTCCTCGATCTCAAATACCTTTTTTATTTTTATCAGGTTTTATTGTCATTTCAATTTTGTCAACTCAATTAAACAACCTATCATACTTAAAAAATGCTGATGGTATAGATTTATTTACCGAAGATTCTATTTCCAGGGTTGAATTTTTGCTCAATCCTTTTGGTCAAGAAGATAATTCAAGTAGTAGTCGTTTAAAGCATGTAGATGAATCCTGGGAAAAGTTTGTTAGGCATCCTTTTATTGGTAATGGATTAGGTTCAGGGCAAAATGAAAAGTATATTTCTGCTAGGGGAACTGCACAAAGAAGTCATAATATTTATTTAGATCTAATGGTCGAATATGGATTTCTAGGAGCTTTAATATATCCCTTGTTGATTTTGGCTTCTGTCTGGAAAGTACAAGGAGAACTTAAAAAACAGGCTATAACTTTTGTTGGTTTTTTACTGATTTGGGGATTCTTTAGCCACACAATTATTCATTCTTTCAACAATTTAATATCCTATGCTTTGATGGCAAATCTTGCTAAACAAAGTCGCTTGAAACCTATGTAAATTTATAAAATAATACTTAAATAATTCTGTAGCGATTTAGAAAATGAAAAACTCAACTATCAATTACCCATCAAAATTTAAAAATGTTTAGCTCTTTTTTCAAAACAATTATTTTGGCATTGATAACCTTGGTTGCCATTGTCTTTCTATCTAGAACCAGCGAAAGCCAGTATAGTAATCAGCCTTTAGTTTGGACAACCTCGGCAATGGAGGCAATTGAACGCTCCCAGTCAGCTCCAGCTGCCATATTAAAAGGAGAACCCTCTAGCCAGATAAATACTATTCAACTGATGGCAGCAAGGGGAGAGTACGAAGCTTTTCAGATTGTCATCCAAGCCCCAAAAGGCAATCTTGCCAATGTGAATGTTGTGGTATCAGATCTTAAAAATAGAGACGGAGCAATCATAGACCACAAAAATATTACTCTATATCGCGAACATTATATTTATGTCGAACACCCTAGCCCTCAAGGATGGCAAGCTAATCCAACTTTGGGAGTAGGATGGTATGCTGATGCCTTAATTCCCTTTCTAGATCCAGATACGGGCGAAGATATCCAGGGAGCAGAACTAGATGCCGTACCTTTTGATTTAGACGCAGGTACCAATCAACCTATTTGGGTAGATGTATTTGTTCCCAGATCTGCTGCTCCTGGAGAATATCAGGGAACTTTTACTGTAGAGAGTGATCGTGGGAAGTCTGAAGGTCAGATTAACTTAACAGTGTGGGATTTTGATTTACCCATCAAGCCATCAATGAATTCTTTCTTCGATATTTGGAAAGATAGAGGAATTCAAGCACAAACATTACTACTCCAGCACAAGCTAATGCCTAGTCTACGTCTTAAATATAAAGACCAACAAGAAGTAATCGAGCGTTGGGGCTTAAAATCTGTTCGCTTACCTTTCTGGAGTGGAGCTAATTCTCAAACCTGTGAGATGAAACCCGCACCCTCGATGCAAAATCTACAAGATGCTGCTTCTCGTTACCAATCAGACTTACTAATCTATGTCTATTCTGCTGATGAAATCGATAAATGTCACGATCTCGAACAAACTATAAAACAGTGGGCTAAAAATATTCATGAAGCAGGAATCAAACATCTTGTAGTCATGAAACCTAAACCAGAACTTTACGACGCGATCGATATTTGGGTAGTGCAGCCACAAATGTACCAAGAAGCCACTCCAGAAATTGCTGCAGTGATGCAACAAGGAGATCAGGTTTGGTTTTATACAGGACATAAAGCCAAGTATTCCCCTCAATGGCAAATAGATTCTGCTCCGATTAATTTCCGAATTCCTCAAGGTTGGATCGCTCAAAGCTTAGACTTGACTGGTGTTTTATACTGGCGAGTCGACGACTGGACAGATAACCCCTGGCAAGAAGTGCCAGTTTATTCTCAGGGCAAAAACCGAGAGTTTCCTGGAGAGGGAATGTTGATTTATCCGGGAGAAAAAGTCGGTATTACAGGAGTTGTTCCTTCGATGAGATTGAAATGGATACGGGAAGGAGTTGAAGATTATGAATACATCGAGATTTTAAAACAGTTTGGGCTAGAAGATTGGGCATTAAAAGTTAGCCGTACTGTTGGTGCCGACTGGAAACATTGGACAAAAAATCCCCAACAACTAGAAGCAGCCAGAGTAAAACTAGGCAATAAAATCGAACAACTTTCTCGTTAAAGAGCCCTCAAACCAATACGAAAATATTAACTATTATATGTAATTTAAATTATGAAGAAAAAGCTGGTTTTTTTGATTAGCGATCTGGCCTACGGTGGAGCTCAAAGACAATTATTAGCATTAGCTAAAGCGATTAACCAAAAAATTTTTGAAGTTCATGTTTTGTATTATTATACTGATGCTCCTTTGGCCAAAGATTTACAAGATTCTCAGGTAACTCTACATTGCATCACCAAAAAAGGTCGCTGGGACTTAATTGGTTTTTATTGGCGATTGTTGAGATCTCTACAAAGAATTAGACCTGATATCTTACATGGATATCTCTCTATCCCTAATTTATTTGCAATATCTTTTAAGCCGTTTCTTCCAAGAACTAAAATTATTTGGGGTATTCGAGACTCGAATAATCTCGACACTCATAATAACGATTGGTTAGTTTTTCCTCTTTCGCTGCTCGAAAACTTTGTGAGCAGGGTTCCGGATCTAATCATTGCTAATTCTCATGCTGGCAAAAAATACCACCTCAGTCAAGGATTCCCCGCAAACAAGACTATTGTTATTCCCAATGGCATTGATATCAAGCGCTTTCAGCCAGATCCTGTTGGCAGATTTAAAGTTCGACAGGAATGGGGGATTTCACCCGAAAACATTGCCATTGGTTTGATTGGGAGAATTAATCCCATGAAAGATCATCCTAATTTTCTACAAGCAGCAGCTATTCTAGCTAAACAGCGGAAAAATCTACGTTTTTTTTGCATCGGTACTAACGAAGGGAACACATCATATCAACAGAAAATGTGTCGCTTAAGTGATGAATTAGGATTAGGAGATAAATTGGTTTGGACTGGAGGTAGATCCGATATCCCTGCTGTTTGCAACGCTCTGGATATAGTGGTTTCAGCTTCAGCCTATGGAGAAGGATTTGGCAATGTTATTGGAGAAGCAATGGCTTGCAATACTCCTTGTGTAGTTACTGATGTCGGTGACTCGGCTTGGATTGTCGGCGATTTAGGAAAAGTTGTTCCCCCACAGGATTCTCCCGCACTAGCTCAGGCAATTGAGGAGTTAATTATTGCTAACGGCACTACCCCCAATATTCGTCATCGAATTGTCGAGCATTTTTCCTGCACTCAATTAGCAGCAGCTTCTACTAAAACATTTCTGCAACTTTTAGAAGCAGGATTGCAGACCACAATAAATCTTAAATTATTGTCATAAATTACAAAAAATTGTTCTCTTAAATTAGCCTGGAAGCTCTACTAAATTTTCCGATAAATTTTATATGTATTTCTTTGTGCAATCTTAATACTACAAAAGCTGAAGCTACTGTAGAATTACTTTAAGTTGTTTGTGAGACTTGAATTATCAGGTTGCCATTAGGATATGTGATATGTATTGAAAGAGTATGAGAAAAAAAACCGTATTAGTTACTGGTGGTAGTGGATTTATTGGCTCTCATCTGGTCGAAGCTTTGGTGCAGAAAAACTATCGAGTTCGTATTCTTGACGATCTCTCAACAGGAAAACTAGAAAATCTGAGTTCTGTTTCTGAGCAAGATATTGAAATCTTTCAAGGCTCTATTACTGATTGGCACCAGGTTGAGCAAGTAACTAGAGGCTGTGATTATGTTTTTCATAAAGCAGCGATCGCCAGTGTCCCGAAATCAATCCAAGATCCTGTAGGTACAGGAAAAGTCAACTATCATGGAACTCTCAATGTCTTAGAAGCAGCTTGCAAACATGGTATTCGGCGAGTGATCTTTGCTGGCAGTGCGGCGGTTTATGGCAATAATCCGACGCTGCCAAAAAAGGAGTCAATGCTTCCTGCTCCGCTTTCCCCTTATGCAGCTGACAAGTTAGCCTCAGAATTAATGGGTCATGTATATAGTAAAAACTTCGGTCTAGAATTTGTCTGTTTACGTTATTTTAATGTCTTCGGTCGCCGCCAAGATCCATCAAGTAACTATTCAGGAGTGATTTCCCTATTTTGTGATCGCCTAAGTCAAGGGCAGACACCGATTATCTATGGAGATGGCTTGCAAACTCGGGATTTTATCCATGTTTCCGATGTTGTTCGAGCAAACTTAGCCGTTATGGAACACCCAAAAGCAGCAGGCAAAACCTTCAATGTAGGAAGAGGGGTCGCAATTTCTCTCCTAGAAATCATTAATCTACTCAATGACTTAACAACTTACAATTTAAAACCTATCTTTAAAAAACCTCGTTCTGGAGATATTCGTCACAGTCTGGCTGATAACGAAAATTTAAAAGCTTTGGGCTGGATGCCTATCATGGATATCCGTCAAGGTTTAGCAGAATTACTCTAAATAATTTTTATTATAGTACTAATTTACTATTGAAATTGATTGATTTAATTTTTAATAAATAACGATTATAGCTATGCCCAAACTTTTAACCATCGCTACGGTTCCCGAAACCTTGACTGGCTTTTTAATGCCATTTACTAATTATTTTCGCGCTCAAGGTTGGCGAGTAGACGGTATAGCGCAAAAAATTTCTGCTGATCCACAATCAGTAGCGGTCTTTGATCATGTCTGGGATGTCGAATGGTCGCGCAACCCTCTAGATCCTAAAAATCTGATAATTGCAGTTCCTCGTATTCAAGAACTCGTAGCCCGAGAAAACTATGATATAGTTCATGTCCATACTCCAGTTGCCGCATTTGTAACCCGCTATGCGCTGAGGAATTGGCCCAAAACTAAAAAAACACAAATAATTTATACCGCCCATGGTTTTCACTTTCACCAACAAGGTAATTGGTTAGCTAATCAAATTTTTTTAGTACTAGAAAAACTATCAGGTAATTGGACCGACTATCTCATCGTAATCAATAGAGAAGATGAATTAGCAGCCCAAAAGTATCAGATTCTTCCTCGCGATCGCATTTTTTATACTCCAGGCATTGGACTCGATACCGACTATTATCACCCCAAGCAAGTATCTCCCATTGCCGTAGCGGCAGTCAGAGCAGAATTGGGTCTTACTCCTCAAGACAGCTTGTTGCTTTGTGTCGCTGAATTTACCCCGAACAAACGTCATCGCGATCAGCTACAAGCCTTGAAAAAGCTCAATCGCTCAGATATTCATTTAGCATTTGCAGGCAATGGACAAATTAAATCCCAGACCGAAAGCTTAGCCGCCCAATTAGGATTAGCCAAACAAGTTCACTTCCTTGGTTTTCGCTCCGACATTCCGGTTTTGATTCGTGCCAGTAGGGCCACTTTATTAACATCTCAACGAGAAGGCTTGCCTCGCAGTATTATGGAAGCCTTATGTTTGGCTACCCCGGTTATCGGGACTAAAATTCGTGGTATTAACGATTTATTAGCTGATAATTGCGGTTTACTGGTAGAAGTAGGAGATATTGATGCCTTAGCTCAAGCTATGGCTTGGATAGTAGATAATCCCGATTCAGCTATCCAAATGGGTCAACGAGGTCAGAGCAAAATAGCTGAGTACGATATAAACAAGATCGTGCAATTGTATGCCAAATTATACGATCGCGCTTTAAATAACAATACAAAAAATTCAATAAATTTAAATAATTGTCAAAAACATGGCGAAAATTTTATTTATTAGTACCGGTTTAGGCACCGGGGGGGCAGAAACAATGCTCTATCAAATTCTATCTAGGATAGATCGCACTAAATTTGAACCGATAGTGGTGTCATTGATGGGAATAGACACTTATGGTAAATCTATTGAAGCCTTAAACGTTCCTGTTTATACTTTGGAGCTCCATGCCGGTCAACTCCCAGTCCATAAAATTAGACAACTTGGCAGAATTATCCATCAGCAGCAACCAGATTTAATTCAGGGTTGGATGTATCACGGTAATTTAGCAGCCCAGTTTTCCAGCTTGATATCTGGGAAAAAAATCCCCGTATTGTGGAGCATTCATCATTCACTACATTCTCTTGGCTCAGAGAAACTCCTAACTCAAGCACTGATTAGATTGGGTGGCTTGACCGCTCAATTAGTGTCAAAAATCGCTTTTGTCTCTCAGAAGAGTCGCGAACAACATCAAAAACTAGGTTATCCTGCTGAGAATAGTTGTTCGATTCCCAACGGTTTTGATATATCTTCCTTAAAACCATCTGCCACAATTAGAGAGCAGTTTCGCCAAGAATTGGGTTTAGCTTCAGAATCAATGTTAATTGGCTTGATCGCTCGCTATCACCCAATGAAAGACCATGCTAATTTTTTAAAAGCGGCTGGCATATTATTAACCGAGTTTCCCGACACTAACTTTCTGTTAGTGGGCACAGATGTGGATCGACAAAACCACCGCCTCACTAATCTAATTACCGAATTAAATATTGGCGACAGAGTACATCTTTTGGGAGAAAGAAGGGATATCCCCAAAATTGTCCCTGCCTTAGATATTATGACCTCATCTTCCGCTTTTGGCGAAGCGTTTCCCCTGGTAATTGGCGAAGCGATGTCCTGTGGTGTACCTTGCGTAGTCACGGATATTGGTGATTCAGCTTCTATCGTTGGCGATTCAGGCATAGTTGTCTCGCCTAAAAACCCTCAAGCTTTAGCAAATGGATGGAAAAATTTAATTTTACTAGGGACAGAAGCCAGAAAAGCTTTAGGTGTCAAAGCACGTCAAAAAGTCATTGAGCATTATTCCTTGGATACGGTAGTTGCCCAATACGAAGAGCTTTACCATCTTGTGTTAAACAACTCAATTTAAATTACACTAAAATTTTTTAACTAAAATTTTTTATGACTAGATTAATTAAATCCTTGTTAGACAAAAGCGTAGCGGCGATCATCTTATTGCTTGTTTCTCCTATGATGATGATTTTAGCGATCGCGGTTTACTGGAAGATGGGCAGTCCCGTCATTTTTGCCCAAGATCGCCCTGGGAAAAATAACCGGATCTTCAAGTTTTATAAATTCCGTACCATGACCGACGCACGGGATCAATATGGTCAACTCTTAGCTGATGGCGATCGCCTTACAACCTTTGGTAAATGGTTACGCCAAACTAGTCTAGACGAACTTCCTCAACTATGGAACGTCTTAAAAGGAGATATGAGTTTGATCGGGCCTCGTCCTCTAATAGTAAGATATTTAAACCGCTATAGTCCCCAACAGGCTCGTCGTCATGAGGTGCTACCAGGAATTACGGGATTAGCACAAATTAACGGGCGCAATAAGATTAGTTGGGATGAGAAATTTCAACTTGATGTTTGGTATATCGACCATTGGAGTTTGTGGTTAGATTTGAAAATTTTGTTGTTCACGGTGGTTAAGGTAATTAAAAAAGACGGTATTAACCAAGAAGGATACGACACATCGGAAGAGTTTCAGGGCTCGATAATTAAGTAATAAGTAATAAGTAATAAGTAAACTAGTAATTAAATATGGAAACTTTAATTGAACAATTGACAGCAGAAGAATTAGAATTGCTCCCAACCGCAGAAGATATTGCTTTTTATGACGAACATGGTTGGTTGATTACGAAAAAAATTATTCCTGATGAAATTATTGATTTAGCGCTTGCAGGAAGTGAAAAATTTTATCGTGGTGAACGGGATGCTACTTTGTCGGTGGATACTGGCTATAGTAACTGGCAGCCAGAGGATGGCGATACAGTGCGCAATAATGAATTCGTGTCCCTGCAAAAAAAAGAACTGGCTCAATTAGCTTTGCAACCGATCATTGGGGCGATCGCTGCTAAATTAGCCAGAACCGACGGAATCCGACTTCTCGACGATCAACTAGTTTATAAGCCGCCGCAAATGAAAAATAGCACTATTGGTTGGCATTGCGATCAAGCATACTGGTCTACCTGTAGTTCTCATAAACTATTAACTGCTTGGATACCTTTTCACGATGTAGATGAAGCCAGAGGTCCTTTAGTGGTCATAGATCGCAGCCATCAATGGGTGGGACTAGAAGATATGCGTTATTTCAACGATCCCAATCTAGAAAACTTAGCAAATCAGCTGCCCATAGCCAAGAAGGAAATAGTCAGAGTTCCCATAGTAATGAAGAAAGGTCAGGTAAGTTTTCATCACGGTTGGACAATTCATGGCAGCTATCCCAATCGTAGTGATCAATTTCGTCTGGCATTAGCCGCCCATCTGCAAGATCAAGACAATCACTATCGACCATTTACTAATAAACAAGGAAAAGAAATACATATCTTCGACGAACAACTATGTCGTAAATTACCTAACGGCGACCCCGATTTTAGTGATCCCTCAGTTTTTCCCGTACTGTGGTCTCAAGTTAAAACGCAAGTTGGTATAACCCCTAAAACCTAACCCCTAAAACCTAATTTAATGAATGTCTCAATTCTCGATCTAGATAATCCTTTGTGGAAAGAAACCCTAGAAAAACTAAGTTATGATGCTTATCATCTACCAGAATATGTGGCTCTAGAAGCGAAAAGAAACCACAGCAAGCCAGAAGCTTTGTTAATTACTGAGGCGGATAAGATTTTTTTTGTCCCTTATCTGTTACGTTCCTGTAATGATCTTGTAGACACAACAGATCCCCAAGAAGAAATTTTAGATGCGATTTCTCCCTATGGTTATCCAGGAATTTTGCTTAGTGATGGTGCAAGAAACAGTTCCCCATTTGTTAATCATGCCTTTAAAGAACTCCAGCAAACTTTTCAGGCTCGTGGAATCTGTTCCGCCTTTTTGCGTTTTCATCCCATTTTGAGCGATGGATTCGCCGAGGTTTTCCCCCCCAATAGTTTGACCCCTAATGGGGAGACTGTGTCCATCGATCTAAATCTGTCTTCAGACAAGATTTGGGCTCAGACTCGTAGAGGACATCAAAGTACGATCAATAAATGCAAGCGACTAGGTTTGACTGCTAGAACAGTTACTTTCGCAGACTATATAGATGAGTTTCTCTCAATCTATCAAGAAACGATGGATCGGTTAGGAGCTCGGGATAATTACTATTTTGATCGCGATTATTTTACCGATTTACTGAAGTTAGGCGATCGCTTACATTTGATAATTGTCGAATCTGATAGTCAAATTATTTGCGCTAGTTTATTTTTTGAATCTTGCGGGATTGTACAAGCACATTTGGGAGGAACCAAAACCGATTTTATGAAGCAATCTCCGTTTAATCTTCTACTGCATCACGCTCGTTTATGGGCGAAGGAAAGAGGAAATAAGTTTTTGCATCTCGGAGGAGGTGTCGGAGGCAATAAAGACAAATTGTTTACTTTTAAATCTGGTTTCTCCCGACAAAGACATAAATTTTTTACCATGCGCTTGATTATAGACGAGTCAAAATACCAGCATCTTGTCAAGAACCAGGCTCAAACTAAAAATATTTCTATTAGTCAATTAAAAGAATCAAATTTTTTTCCTGCCTATAGATTCAATGAGGGCTTACAAAAAAAATAGTTAGCAAATCCAACATAAAAAATAAGTCTTATTAATAATTTCGGTATAAGATTGCAGACCTTCAACGAATGGCAACTATTCTAGAACAGACTATTAATGCTTGTCACTAATTAATTGATAGTTAACATTTTGATCGAAGATAAAAAAATACCATAACTAATGAAAAATAAACAAATTTTATTATCAACTCCTCATATGGGAGAACAAGAATTAGAATTCGTTAAAGAAGCTTTTAATAGTAATTGGATTGCCCCAGTTGGCCCTCATATCAATGCTTTTGAAACCGAATTTTCTCAGATAGTTGGTAGTAAATATGGGGCAGCCGTAAGTTCTGGTACCGCAGCTTTACATCTAGCTCTCAGACTCGTCGGAGTTGAGCCAGGAGATGAAGTGTTTTGTTCTACCCTAACTTTTATTGCCAGTGCTAGTCCGATTATTTATCTGGGAGCTAAACCTGTTTTTATCGACAGCGATCGCCTTTCTTGGAACATGAATCCCCATCTATTACGAGAGGCTTTAGCAAAGCGTGCCCAAATCAATAAATTACCAAAGGCAGTAATCTTGGTTCATCTGTATGGGCAAACTGCCGATCTAGAGCCTATTGTTGAACTATGCAACGAGTACAATATTCCCCTAATAGAAGATGCCGCAGAAGCTTTAGGTGCTACCTATAAAGGAAAATCTCCAGGATCTTTTGGGAAGATTGGTATTTTTTCTTTTAATGGCAATAAGATTATTACCACTTCCGGCGGTGGCATGCTGGTTTCTGATGACCAGGAACTCATAGACAAAGCTCGTTTTTTAGCGACTCAGGCCAGAGAGCCAGCTGCTCACTATCAACATTCTGAGATTGGTTACAACTATCGCCTCAGCAATATTTTAGCGGGCATTGGTCGTGGTCAATTACGAGTGCTCCAAGAGCGAGTTGCAGCCAGGAGACGGAATTTTCAAATCTACCAACAAGGTTTAGCTCATCTACCAGGGATTGATTTTATGCCTGAAGCAGATTATGGAACTCATACAAGATGGTTAACCTGTTTAACTATTGATCCTAATCTAGCTAACGTAGATCAAGAAACAATTCGTTTGCATTTAGCTACTCAAAATATTGAAAGTCGTCCCGTATGGAAACCTTTACATTTACAACCAGTATTTGCTGATTGTGAAGTCATTGGAGGGGAAGTTGCAGAAGATTTATTCTATAGGGGTCTTTGTTTACCTTCAGGTTCTAATTTATCCGTTACAGATTTGAAACAAGTTATTGATGAAATTGTGAAAAAGTACTATCAATCTTGAAAATATTTTTGGCTTTTAATTCATAAATATATAATAAAAATAATATATCTAAAATCGCTATTTTTTATATTTTTTGTCGGACAAATCAAAAAAAATTAATAATTTATTAAAAATATAACCATGGAAAATTCACAAATTTCTGGCGAAATACATCAATATTTACTAATTATTAAAAGACGTTTTTTCCCAGCATTCGGGGTATTTTTATTTGTTTTTATATTAGGAACTGTTACGACAATTTTAAAACAATCGACCTATGAAGCTAGAGCTAGTTTAAAGTTGCGAAAAATTAATCCCAGTTCCTCCTTGACAGATCTGAGTAAAGAAATAGGAGATATATCTTCTCTCGGGCTGAAAAGTAATCCTTTATCGACCCAAGTCGAAGTTATTCGTTCTCAACCTCTCATCGAAAAAACAATTTCAGATCTTAAATTACAGGATAAACAGGGGAAAACATTAAAAGTAAGTCAAATTCTTAAAGCGCTGCAAGTTAAGGCAGTTACTGCTACAGATATTTTACAAATTTCTTATCAAGATTCAGATCCAAAATTAGCATCACAAATGGTCAATACCTTGGTAGATAATTATATTGAGTATAATACTCGGGTAAATCGTAGTGAAGCAATTTTGGCTAGAGAATTTTTGCAAAAACAGTTACCAACAACCGAAGCAACTCTAGAGCAACTAGAAGCATCAATCCTCAAAATTCAGGAAGAAAATCAAATTATCTCTCTAGAAGAAGAATCAGCTAGCATTGCCAACAGTTTACAAGCAATCAGGCAAAGTATTGACGAAACTCGTTCTCAATTAGCTAGCTCCACTAGTCAAGCAGAATTTATTAGTAATCAATTAGGGATGAACTCCGAAAAAGCTTTGGTTACAACTGCTTTTAATCAGTCTTCAGCTGTAGAACAATCTCTGCAACAATTAAAGCTTTTAGAGTCTCAATTAGCAGAACAGCAAAGTCGTTTCACAGAAGCTAATCCCAAGATTATCGAACTCAAAGAAAAAATTCAGTTACAACAAGAACTACTGCAACAAGAGATTAATAATGTAGCGGGTAATCAAGGCGACAATCTGGTAGGTAGTTCTCAATTAGGACAAATTCAACAAGACTTAGCCGCAGAATTAGTTAAATTAGAAGCCAATAATATTGGTTTAATCAAACGATTAGAACATTTGACGAAAACAGAACAAATACAAAGACAAAGAGCAAAAATCTTGCCCAAACTGAGATTCCAGTTGAGACAATTAGAACGTAAGTTAGCAGTTTCCCAAGATAGCTATAATCTACTGCTTAATAAACTCAAAACTCTAGAAATTGTTGAAAATCAAAATATTAGCAGTGTTAGAGTTCTTTCTGCGGCCTCCATACCCCAAGAACCGATTAACAATCGTTCAATTGGTTATATGAGTTCGCTTTTTTTGGGTTTAATATCAGCATCAGGAGTGATCTATCTTCTAGAAATCATAGATAACTTCAGGAAAACTACTGATCGCTCACTGAAAACTGTTGAAGAAGCAAAGCAATTATTAGGGTACACTGAGCTAGGCGTAATACCTGAGATAGATTTTAATAAATTACCATTACTTCCCATTCATAATAAAGAAAGTAACATTGCAGTCACTAAAATAAATCAGTATCCTTCTTCTGCAATGGGTGAATTGTATCGCAACCTTCATACTCGCTTCAAATTTCTTTGTTACGATCAAAAAATTAAAACTGTAGTGATTACCAGCTCTATTACCCAAGAAGGAAAATCGAGCGTTGCTGCTAATTTAGCATCTTCAATGGCTCAAGTTGGGGACAAAGTCTTGCTTATAGATGCTAATTTATATTCTCCAATTCAGCATCAAATTTGGAATGTTTATGCTGAACCAGGTTTGAGTAATTTCATTGCCGAACAACTCACTCTAGAATCAGTAACTCAAAAAGTAATGACCAATCTTGATTTAATATCCTCAGGAACAATTTCCCCTTCCTCAGACACTTTAATAGATTCCGAACGGATGAAATCTCTGATAGATCTTTGTTCAACTATTTATGATTTTATTATTATTGATAGTCCAGCTTTGAATAAAGCCGCTGATGCTTTAAATATTGGCACTATGGCAGATGGGGTAATACTGACCGTAAAACCTGGTCATGTCACTTATTCTGAGGCTGAGTTTGCTCAAGGACTGTTGGAGCTATCAGGACAAAATATCTTAGGTCTAGTATTGAATGGTGTTAATTCTCAAGTTGAATCTCATAATTATTATCCTGATCTCGAAGATTTACAAGATAATGAACAGCTATTGTCTATTTTAGAGCCAGAGCAAGATAGTTTGTGGGAAACTATTTCTCTTGAGCAAAAGAATTCAAGTATTGATAAATTTGATAACGATTTTAATTTAGCAAAAATCGAGCATACGCCAATAGAAAAAATCGAGAATATCGTTCTTGATTTGGAAAAACATCTATACGAGATAGCTAGAACTGTTCAAGAACAAGAAGATGAATTATTAATCCGTGAGCAAACTGTTAAACAATTACAGGAAAAACTGAACTTAGAGTCTGATCGGAGGCAATCTGTTTTAGAACAGCAGTTGTCATTAGAGCAAGAATGTCTAAATCTATTAAGTAAAACTTTAGTAGGACAAAGGGGAAATCTCGAAAAAAGAAAAGAATTATTGCTTCAGTACCAACAATTACTATATGCTAAAAAAATTGGTGTTGATCCAAAAGTAATGTCAAACTAACCCGGCTGCAATGATTAGATAATTTACTACTATATATATACTAATTCCCATAAATGGTTAGGAAAAAAAATCTGCGTTTTAGGCAATAGGAAACAAAATTCGGAATAGACAATTAATTGTGTTCAGCTACTTTATTGTCTATTTCTGTTTATTTCTCTGAGAAAACTCGCAATCAAGCATCAGTATAATCACGCAATATAACTCAAGCTTACCTCAAAAAAACAGTATATTTACTGAGGTAAAGTATTTATCTATTAGTTAATTGATTAAAGAAGATATTGATCCCCTGAACTATCAATCTTTAATTAATAGAATATTTTGAGGTATATTCATGACTATTTGTCCTTGTTGTAACGATAGGTTGCTCCGTTCAATTTATCAAAAAGAAATTATTTGGTTTTGTCCTAGCTGTAGACAACAAATGCCAAATATTAGGATGCCAAACAAAGTTCAGATAATTCAAGAAGACCTAGAAATAATGAATATTATTCAGGAAACTTTATCTGATATTTTATCTGTTAGTGATGCTAAGCTTCAAAGCCAAGATACTGTAGTTACTGAATTACCTTTACTCAAGTCTTTTCTTATTAGAGGAAAATTACGTCTTTATATCGCTGAGTTAATTATATCTCATTTAAGTAAGTTAGTAGTAAATACGATCACGGAAGAGCTGTCTCTCAAAAATAAGCTCCAAAATAATCAACTCAAAATTGCTTGCTTATATGATGGTAAACTAATTTTAAATTGCATTATATATAGTTTTTTGATTGGAGATATTTCCATAATTGATCATTATTGTCTTAAGAAACTGAAGCAAACTTATCTTACTTGTGGGGCTCCTTTTGATAACATTACTGACTTTATTGATAGCCTAAAAAATAGAACTATATTTCTTGTCAATCAAATGGCTTCCGAAGATTTAGAATCCACTTTGGAAATATATTATTCCTCTTACTTGTCTTTGACTTCTGAGTTGGCAACTTATTTTGATAGCACCTTGATTTTTTTAGCTAGTAATTGAAAGTTACCAATTACTAAAATTGCATAATGCGATCGCATTATCATACAATTATCCTAGTACAGGTGGGTGAAAATAAATTGCACTAATAGTTAATCATGGATTTTCAAGATATTAGTTTAATTAAGGGTTATCACGTCCATGTCTACTTTGACGAATCAACTTTTGAACAAGCCCAAGCCTTGTGTGAAGAAGCAGGAAAAAGATTTTCCGTAACAGTTGGTCGGATGCATCGTAAGCCTGTGGGGCCACATCCTTGCTGGAGTTGTCAGCTTGCTTTTAGTCGTAGTGAGTATGCAGATTTACTCTCTTGGCTGGCTCTCAATCGAAATGGTCTAACGATTTTGATTCACACTCTTACAGAAGATGATTTAAAAGATCATACTGATTATGCTTCTTGGATGGGAGAACCCCAACCTTTAAAACTTGATGTACTTAGTACGGGATCATAAAGTGCTGTACAACAACAATAGTCGGGATGACAGGATTTGAACCTGCGGCCCCCGCTTCCCGAAAGCGGTGCGCTACCAAGCTGCGCTACATCCCGTATAGTCAAGACATATGCTAGCACAGTTAGGCGTTTATCTGGATGAATTTTGGTGGTTAACACTTGTAGTTTTTAGTAATCTCTCACAAAAATGGTGTGAAAGTGGTGCAAAGCTATGTGTATCAATAACGAAGAGAGAAAAGCCACAATTGGCATAGTTAAGGTATCTAAACAACTAAGTAAAGACCGAGTAGCTTTTACCATGATTAAAAGAAGCTTAAAACCTTACGAAAAGCATTATTTAGGTAGAACTCAATTGCTTTCGGGGTCCCTTCTTCATACTTTAGATTAAGAGTCTCTAATTAAAATTAGTTTAAATCTAACTGTTAAATTTTTCTTCTGCATCCTGTCTTCTTTAAAAATTGCAACATTTGATTAACTAATTCGATCTTCTTTTTATAATTTGAGTAGGGATTTAAACTAAAATTCAACTAACAAAAAAACAAGAAATAAAATTATCTATCGAAGATTGGTTAATAATTTTGTAGAAAAGCCCTGAGCTCTATTAGTATTTGCTAATTGGCATTTCTCTGACAGATCGATAATCAACTTTTGTGCTTCATAAGCTACATAAGCTAACTAACACTGTAGCGGTTCTCAAATTAATGAGGTACACTCACGCTCATGTGCATATTTAGGATGCACTTTCTTCAAGTCGGCAATTGGAATTGAAGAGAGTTTACGACTTTTTTAGGAAATAATTGAGTATCTAATTTAAATGTGTGACAGCTTATTTTTGATCTTATCTGTCCCTTATTGCTCAAAACCCAAACTTGGTATCTCAACAGACTAGGAAACGCTATAGCTTCCATCAAGGAAATATTTGCCTTTAAGAATTATAGGAGGAAGGAAATGTCAATAATTTATGCTCCTACTTTAAGTACAGAACTATTAAAGCACTGTGCAGAGCGGGTCTCGATGTATGATCGTGAGAATCGCTTCTGTCAGGAAGATTTTGATGAGCTGAAACAAGCGGGATACCTACTAATGGCCGTTCCCCAAAAGTTTGGAGGCCAAGGAATGAGCCTAGCTGAGGTTGCCCGAGAAACTAGACGCTTAGCTTACCACGCCCCAGCTACCGCTCTGTGTATCAATATGCACAACTATTGGGTTGGGGTAGCAGCAGACGTATATCGCACCGGTGATCGCTCGACAGAATGGATTCTGGAAAGAGCTGGAAAAGGTGAGGTATTTGCTGCCGGACACGCTGAAACAGGAAACGATGTAGCGATCCTTTACTCCACCACCAAAGCCGAGCAAGTTGAAGGTGGATATCGCTTTGACGGGCGCAAATCCTTTGGCAGCTTGGCTCCAGTTTGGGACTGGCTGGGAATTCATGGCATGGATTCAAGCGATCCGAACAATCCCAAAATAATTCACGCTTTTATCCACCGTAGCACCTCTGGTTACAAAATCAAAGAAACCTGGGACGTGCTTGGTATGCGGGCTACTCGCAGTGACGATACGATCCTAGACAATGTGTTTGTCCCCGACGAGTACATTGTCCGAACTTTACCAGTTGGATTTTGTGGAGCAGATTTCTTCGTACTTTGCATTTTTGCCTGGGCACTAATTGGTTTTGCCAATGTTTACTATGCGATCGCTCAACGCGCTCTTGACTTAACTATTGAAGCTGCCCAACAGAAAACCTCTGTAGCGATGATGAATCATCCCATGTCCCATCATGCAGAGATGCAGCACGGTATTGCCGAGATGATTCTAGAATTGGAAACCATTGAGCCACATATTGAAAAAATTGCCGAAGATTGGTCAAATGGAGTCGATTACGGTCACGGGTGGCCATCTAAGATTGTTTCAGCTAAATATCATGCTGTCGAGAGTGCCTGGAAGATCGTAGATCGAGCTTTAGAGCTTTCTGGCGGGTTCGGGATGTTTAAAAAGAGCGAACTAGAACATTTATTTCGTGATGCCAGAGCCGGGCGCTTTCATCCTGCCAATTCCGCACTTACCCACGAAATTGTGGCCAAAACTGCTTTAGAGATTAACCTAGACGAACAACCCCGATGGGGATGAACTACCGCAAGTGATACTAAATACGCTTGACAGAGAATAGTTTTGGCTGAGGTGGGTACACTGAGACATGGCAACGCGGAGAGTGTTTAAGGTAATTTCTTGGCAAGAAATTACCTTAAGTTTTTCTCATATATGACCTATCCGAACAGGATTTAGTAGTGCGACCCGTTTCAGGAACCCTGAGGGTATTTTAGCTTTGTCGGCGGGAAGCCCCGCTCCTTATACGCAGGATAGGAGTCGGGATGAAAGCCGACCCAAGGTCTTTGGCTACAAATTCACGACAAATCTTTACAGGGCAAGAATA